>NZ_JBFUIC010000175.1:0-9264 GCF_056402075.1 Pseudomonas sp. P4_C3 | reverse complement strand
ATGAACCTGAGTGCGACGCGGGCATTCAGAAGGCCCGCGTTATCGTTGACGACCATCGCGAGCAAGCTCGCTCCTACAGTGTATTTTGGTGTTCCCGGAAAACTCGGTCATTCATGACCTGAATGGAAGACAACCCGCAATCCCCAGCTACTATTGTGCCCAGCTCCCCTATCTATAAGAGGCTGCGCACATGAGTCTTTCCTCTTTCAAGATCGCTCACAAACTGATCACCGGCGCAGGTGCCATCGAGCAATTGTCTGCCGAGCTGGCGCGTCTGGACATCGACAACCCACTGATCGTCACTGATGTCGCTTTGGTGAAATCAGGCACAGTAGAACTGGCACTGGCGCAGCTGGGCGAACGCAGCTACGAGATTTTCGATCGGGTACTGCCAGACCCGGAAATCGCCATCGTCGAAGATTGCATGCGTGCCTATCGCGACGGTGGGCATGACGGCTTGATCGGCCTCGGCGGCGGCAGTGCCATCGACATTGCCAAGAGCGTGGCGGCCTATGCCGGTTACCACGGCGCGCTGGAGGATCTGTTCGGTATCGATCAGGTCCCGCGCAAGGGCCCGCCGCTGATTGCCATCCCGACCACCGCCGGCACCGGCTCGGAAGTGACCAACGTCGCCATCCTTTCCGACAAGGTCGCGCAACTGAAGAAGGGCATTGTCAGCGACTACCTGTTGCCGGATGTGGCGCTGGTCAGTCCGCAAATGACCCTGACCTGTCCGCGCAGCGTCACGGCGGCCAGCGGCGTCGATGCGCTGGTGCACGCTATCGAGTCCTATCTGTCGGTCAACGCCTCGCCGATTACCGATGCGTTGGCCATTGGCGCCATCAAGTTGATCGCCAAGGCTTTGCCCAAGGCCTACGCCAACCCGTCGAACCTGCAAGCCCGGGAAGACATGGCCACTGCCAGCCTGATGGCCGGGATGGCGTTCGGCAATGCCGGGGTCGGCGCGGTGCATGCGCTGGCGTATTCGCTGGGCGGGCGTTTCAACATTGCCCATGGGGTCAGTAATGCCTTGCTACTGCCCCATGTCATGACCTGGAACAAGATGGCCTGCATCGAACGCATGCAGGATATCGCCGAGGCCATGGGTGTGAAGACCGCTCATTTGAGCATCAACGAAGCGGCCGACAAAGCCGTGCAAGCCATGAGCGAGCTGTGTGCAGCCGTGGAAATTCCTCAGGGCCTGCGCAGTTTCGGTGTGCCCGAGGACGCCATCCCGTCCATGGCCGTGGAAGCAGCGGGGATCGAGCGCTTGATGCGCAACAATCCGCGCAAATTGAGTGCCACCGATATCGAAAAGATCTATCGCGCGGCGTATTAGGGCTTCTGCCGTTGATGGATGATGGCAAGGTCCAATCATCGCGCTCACGGTGCGCACGTCAAAGCATGAGGTATACAATGCGCGCCATCGTGATTCTGCTCAGAAAAGGTGCGTCATGCAGCCCTTCGTAATTGCTCCGTCGATTCTCTCCGCCGACTTCGCCCGCCTGGGTGAAGAAGTGGACAATGTCCTGGCCGCCGGCGCTGACTTCGTGCACTTCGATGTCATGGACAACCACTACGTGCCCAACCTGACCATCGGCCCGATGGTCTGCGCGGCACTGCGCAAGTACGGCGTGACCGCGCCGATCGACGCGCACCTGATGGTCAGCCCGGTGGACCGCATCGTCGGCGACTTCATCGAAGCCGGCGCTACTTACATCACCTTCCACCCGGAAGCCACCCAGCACATCGACCGCTCCCTGCAATTGATCCGCGAAGGCGGCTGCAAGTCGGGCCTGGTGTTCAACCCGGCGACCCCGCTGGATGTGCTCAAGTACGTCATGGACAAGGTCGACATGATCCTGTTGATGAGCGTCAACCCGGGCTTCGGCGGGCAGAAGTTCATCCCTGGCACCCTCGACAAGCTGCGTGAAGTGCGGGCGCTGATCGATGCCTCCGGCCGTGACATTCGCCTGGAAATCGACGGTGGCGTGAACGTGAACAACATCCGCGAAATCGCAGCGGCCGGTGCCGACACCTTCGTCGCCGGCTCGGCCATCTTCAATGCGCCGAACTATCAGGAAGTCATCGACAAGATGCGTTCCGAACTGGCGCTGGCTCGCCCATGAGTGGCTTTGAGCAGTTGTTCCCGGGGCAACTGCCGCGGCTGGTGATGTTCGATCTGGACGGTACCTTGATCGACTCGGTCCCGGACCTGGCAGTGGCTGTGGACAAGATGCTGCTCAAACTCGGTCGTAAGCCCGCCGGTCTGGAAGCAGTACGCGAATGGGTCGGCAACGGCGCGCCGGTATTGGTGCGTCGTGCGCTGGCTGGCGCTATCGATCATTCGGCGGTCGATAACCACGAGGCCGAACGGGCGCTGGAGTATTTCATGCAGGCTTATGGCGAGAGCCATGAGTTGACGGTGGTGTATCCCGGTGTGCGCGACTTCCTCAAGTGGCTGCAAAAGCAGGGCGTCGAGATGGCGCTGATCACCAACAAGCCGGAGCGTTTCGTCGCGCCGCTGCTGGATCAGATGAAAATCGGTCGTTACTTCCGCTGGATCATCGGCGGCGACACCCTGCCACAGAAAAAACCCGATCCGGCCGCGCTGTTTTTCGTGATGAAAATGGCCAACATTCCGGCTTCGCAGTCGTTGTTTGTCGGCGATTCGCGCAGCGATGTGCTGGCGGCGAAAGCGGCGGGGGTCAAGTGCGTGGCCCTGAGCTACGGCTATAACCACGGTCGGCCAATTGCCGAAGAGTCGCCGGCGCTGGTGATCGACGACCTGCGCAAACTAATTCCCGGTTGCCTGGATCCGGCCGCTGAGATAACGTTGGCCGACGCTGTCAAACCCCCTTCTGGAAACGCCATCGTGGTGGTCACTCGCAAACTCTGGATGAAAGTCATCAAGGCCCTGGCCCGCTGGCGTTGGCGCGCCTGACTTGATTCTGGCCGGTTATCCGGCGCGTTTGCATACCTGACTGTTCGACCCTCAAGCCACGAGGCACCTCATGATCCGCGAAGAATTCCTGCGTTTGGCCGCTGCCGGCTACAACCGCATCCCGCTTGCCTGCGAAACCCTGGCCGACTTCGACACGCCGCTGTCGATCTACCTGAAGCTGGCCGACGAGCCCAATTCCTACTTGCTGGAGTCCGTACAGGGCGGCGAGAAGTGGGGCCGTTACTCGATCATCGGCTTGCCGTGCCGCACCGTGCTGCGGGTTCACGATCATCACGTCAGCGTGACCGTCGATGGCGTCGAGACCGAAAGCCACGATGTGGAAGACCCGCTGGCCTTCGTCGAAACCTTCAAGGCCCGCTACAACGTGCCGACCATTGCCGGCCTGCCGCGCTTCAACGGCGGCCTGGTGGGCTACTTCGGTTACGACTGCGTGCGTTACGTGGAAAAGCGTCTGGGCAAGTGCCCGAACCCGGATCCGCTGGGCGTGCCGGACATTCTGCTGATGGTTTCCGACGCGGTGGTGGTGTTCGATAACCTGGCCGGCAAGATGCACGCCATCGTCTTGGCCGACCCGGCGCAGGAAGACGCCTTCGAACAAGGTCGCGCACGCCTGGAAGAGCTGCTGGAAAAACTCCGTCAGCCGATCACCCCACGCCGTGGCCTGGACTTCAGCAAACAACAATCGGCTGACCCGGTATTCCGCTCCAGTTTCACCCAGGACGATTACGAAAAAGCCGTCGACACCATCAAGGAATACATTCTGGCCGGTGACTGCATGCAGGTCGTGCCGTCCCAGCGCATGTCGATCGACTTCAAGGCGGCACCGATCGATCTGTACCGCGCACTGCGCTGCTTCAACCCGACGCCTTACATGTACTTCTTCAACTTCGGCGACTTCCACGTCGTCGGCAGTTCGCCGGAAGTGCTGGTGCGGGTCGAAGACAACCTGATCACCGTGCGCCCGATTGCCGGCACCCGTCCGCGGGGCGCCAACGAAGAGGCCGACCTGGCGCTGGAAAAAGACCTGCTGTCGGACGACAAGGAAATCGCCGAACACTTGATGCTGATCGACCTCGGTCGCAACGACACCGGTCGCGTATCGGAAATCGGTTCGGTGAAGCTCACCGAGAAGATGGTCATCGAGCGATACTCCAACGTGATGCACATCGTGTCCAACGTCACCGGGCAACTGAAAGCAGGGCTGACGGCCATGGACGCACTGCGAGCGATTCTGCCGGCGGGCACCTTGTCCGGCGCACCGAAGATTCGCGCAATGGAAATCATCGACGAACTGGAGCCGGTCAAGCGTGGCGTCTACGGCGGTGCAGTCGGTTACTTCGCCTGGAACGGCAACATGGACACCGCCATTGCGATCCGCACGGCGGTGATCAAGAACGGCGAACTGCACGTGCAGGCCGGTGGCGGCATTGTGGCTGACTCGGTGCCGGCGCTGGAATGGGAAGAAACCCTGAACAAGCGTCGCGCGATGTTCCGCGCCGTTGCCCTGGCTGAACAGACCCCGGAAAGCTGAGCTGACCACAAATCCTGTGGGAGCGAGCTTGCTCGCGATAGCGGTGGGACAGGCAACATCAATGTTGACTGTGAAGCCCTCATCGCGAGCAAGCTCGCTCCCACAATGATCTCATCGCCAAAAAAAACGCGGCGCCTGTGAGGGCGCCGCGTTTTTTATTGCCTGCACATCAGAAGTCCAGCGCAACACCTAGGTTGATGCCCTGTTGGGTGAAATCGTCGTCCTTGCGAATACTGTAGCTGGCGCGCAATGCCAGGTCCTTGGTGAGGTTGTGGCTCACCCCAAGGTTCACACGTTGCAAATGACTTTGCGGGGTGTAGCCTTCCAGCGTGAACTGATTGTTCGGCAGGCTGTTGAGGTTGATACCCACGTCCTGAGTGTCGTCGTTGTACTCACGCTCGATTGCCGCTTCGCCGAAAACCTGGGTTTGCGGGGTGATCTGGTATTTGCCTTGCAGGCCAGCGCCCAGACGCCGGGAAATACGCTCCTGATCGGCGAAGGTCAGCGCCGTGGAATTGTTGCCGTCCTCCGAGTAACCGTCGACTTGTACCTTGGAGAAGTCGGCGCTGACAAACGGAGACAGGTGCCAGGGGCTGCTGGCTTGTTGCGCAATGTCGTAACCCACGCGTGCGCTGAAGGCTTCGACGTAGCCGCTGGTATCGCCTTTTTCGCCGCGTTCGTTGACGCCCAGCTGGAATTTACGCTTGAGGCTATCGTAATCCAGATGCCCGGCCGTCAACGCCRCATCAGCCCACACACGGTTTTGCTGGTACTGGGCGAATGCCGTGCCCAGGTAAGTGTTGAGCTTGTAGTCGGAATCGTTGTTGCCGGCTTCGAGTTTCTGGTTATAGAAACCGGCCACCAGGCCGACACGCCAGGCATCGTCGAGACGATAGCTGCCACCAATGTTCAGGTTGGCTCCGTTACCGTCGGCGCTTGCCACGCTGTCCTGACCGTCAAAGTCCTGATGCTGTCCGCCGCCGGAAACAATGGCTCGCCATTGGCCGACGCCTTGCCAGTTTTCCCAATCGGCCAGCCACTGATTGCGCAATTCATCCTGATGCGCACGCACGGTGCCCTGGGCCATTTCCGGCAGCAAGGTCAGCTCCCACGGCGCCGCCAGTAGGGAATAGGCGTAATCGGCAATCAGGCGCTGCCCGGCTTCGGTGGGGTGCACCGAGTCGTTGTAGATCAGCTTGGTCGGGTCCGGCGTGGCGCTGTTGATGCCGTAGCGGGCGTTCTCGGTGCAGCCGTTGCCGCTGAAGCAGGTGGCGATGAGGTTCTGGTCGGTGGCCAGGCCAAACTGTGCCGGGTTGGCGAACGTCTCTTTGAGCAGTACCGGAATGTTGAGCGGGATGACTTCGGCATTGATGTTTTGCAGTCGGCTTACCAGTTCAGTGTTGAACTGGGCGCTGAGTTGGGACGTGAACGCTTGCAGCGGGGTGCCGTTGAACGCCGGGGTAAAGCCGATATCGGGCAGCAACCAGACCATGACGTACTTGGCGCCGGCGGTTTGCAGCGTCTGCACGCTGTCGGCCAGGCGGTCGGCGGCGGCACTGGCCTGGGGCAGACTGGTGACTCGACCTTGCAGGAAGTCGTTACCGCCGCCCGACAGGTAATACAGTGCGTTCGGGTCGGCACGGAAGTTATTGGATGGAAGATAGCCGGCCCGGGTGCGTTCGCCGGTGGCGGAGGTGCTGGTAATCGAATCAAGAATCTGGTCGGTACGGTAGCCGCCTACAGCCCAGTTGTTACCATCAGGCAGGCCTTCGTTGGCGCGAACTGCTGAAGCAGAGGATGCCGTCTGGTCTGGTGAAAACCCCAGTTTTCCGCCCAGAATCTGCGTGGCGTTGAGCGAGCGGACTTCGCCACTGCCATCCAGGTACACCGGCCCCGTCCGGTTGGTGAAGCGCTGCGTCGCCCCGGCAGGCCCRCCCGTGTCGGCAAAGGTCCCAGCGTCGTTGAGGCTGTCCCCGAAGACAATGAAACTTGTATAAGGATTAGGTGCGGCGTTCGCCTGGGCGCATGCGATCGCGAGCAAGCATCCTGCGAGTGGTACAAACAACGACTGTTTGATCATGAGCAAGTCCGTTTATTTATTGTTGTAGTGAACGAAACGACAGTACCAAAAACTTTCGGCCTTTTGCCATCTGTCGCGAAGCCTTTGATAGTTTCGCGGGCAGCACCCCCGGCGATATTGCGCGCTCTGCCCAGCTAAGTTACTGTGCCGGAACGTACGAACGAGACCTTCCCCGTGTTGATCATCAGTAAACTCCTGGATCAAGTCATCAAGGCACACGCCCGCTGGCGTTGGCGCGCCTGAATTCTTTTGCCGGCCTTGCCGGACCTGTATCGCTTTGCCTTCTTTACCTGTTTGAAATGCCGCTTTGCTGGCGCTGCTCCAGCACCAGACAAAGCGCAGCGCTCTGCGGGTAAATCATTCGAAGGCCATCTTAAAAGTCAGTGAATTCAAGAGGTTCTAAACGCCATGTTGCTGATGATCGATAACTACGACTCCTTTACCTACAACGTTGTGCAGTACCTGGGCGAGCTCGGCTCCCAAGTCAAGGTCGTGCGCAACGATGAACTGACCATCGCTGAAATCGAAGCCCTCAACCCTGAGCGCATCGTTGTGTCCCCCGGTCCTTGCACGCCGACCGAAGCCGGCATCTCGATTGAAGCGATCAAGCATTTCGCCGGCAAACTGCCGATTCTTGGCGTCTGCCTCGGCCACCAGTCCATCGGCCAGGCTTTTGGTGGTGATGTGGTGCGCGCCCGCCAAGTGATGCACGGTAAGACTAGCCCGGTATTTCACGAGGACAAGGGTGTATTCGAGGGCCTGAATCGTCCGCTGACGGTCACGCGCTATCATTCATTGATCGTCAAGCGCGAAACCCTGCCAGATTGTCTGGAACTGACCGCCTGGACCCAGCTCGAAGACGGCTCGGTCGACGAGATCATGGGCCTGCGTCACAAGACGCTGAACATCGAGGGCGTGCAGTTTCACCCTGAGTCGATCCTCACCGAACAGGGCCACGAACTGTTCGCCAACTTCCTCAAACAAACCGGCGGCACGCGCTAAGGACTTTTCATGAATATCAAGACAGCCCTGAGCCGAATCGTCGATCACCTCGACCTCAGCACCGATGAAATGCGCGATGTCATGCGCGAAATCATGACCGGGCAATGCTCCGACGCGCAGATCGGCGCGTTCATGATGGCCATGCGCATGAAGAGCGAAAGCATCGACGAGATCGTCGGCGCGGTGTCGGTGATGCGCGAGCTGGCGGACAAAGTCGAACTCAAGACACTCGACGGTGTGGTCGATGTGGTCGGCACCGGCGGCGACGGCGCCAATATCTTCAACGTGTCGACCGCTGCTGCGTTCGTGGTTTCCGCTGCTGGCTGCACCGTGGCCAAGCACGGCAACCGTGCAGTCTCGGGCAAGAGCGKCAGTGCCGATCTGCTGGAGGCGGCCGGTATCTACCTGAACCTGACACCGGTGCAAGTGGCGCGCTGCATTGATAACGTTGGTATTGGTTTCATGTTTGCCCAGACCCATCACTCTGCGATGAAATACGCTGCAAGCCCGCGCCGCGAACTGGGTCTGCGGACCTTGTTCAACATGCTCGGCCCGCTTACGAATCCGGCCGGTGTGAAGCATCAGGTGGTGGGCGTGTTCACCCAGGCATTGTGCCGGCCGCTGGCGGAAGTGTTGCAGCGTCTGGGCAGCAAGCATGTGCTGGTGGTGCATTCGAAGGATGGCCTGGATGAGTTCAGCCTGGCAGCACCGACCTTCGTGGCAGAGCTGAAAAACGACCAGATCACCGAGTATTGGGTCGAGCCGGAAGACCTGGGCATGAAGAGCCAGAGCTTGCATGGCCTGGCGGTGGATAGCCCGGCGGCGTCCCTGGAACTGATTCGCGATGCCCTGGGCAAGCGCAAGACCGAGAACGGTCAGAAAGCGGCCGAGATGATCATGCTCAATGCCGGTGCCGCGCTGTACGCAGCCGACCATGCCAGCAGTTTGAAAGAGGGAGTTGCACTTGCGCACGATGCGCTGCACACCGGCCTCGCTCGGGAAAAGCTCGAGGAGCTGGGTGCGTTTACCGCGGTATTCAAAGTGGAGAATGAGGGATGAGTGTACCGACGGTTCTGCAAAAGATTCTGGCGCGCAAGGTCGAGGAAGTCGCCGAGCGCAGCGCTCGCGTCAGCCTCGCCGAGCTGGAAAGTCTGGCCAAGACGGCCGATGCACCCCGTGGTTTTGCCAAGGCCTTGCTGGCTCAGGCCAAGCTGAAGCAGCCGGCAGTCATTGCCGAAATCAAAAAAGCCTCGCCGAGCAAAGGTGTGATCCGCGAGAACTTCGTTCCCGCCGACATCGCCAGAAGCTACGAGAAGGGCGGCGCGACCTGCCTGTCGGTACTCACCGACATCGACTACTTCCAGGGCGCGGATGCGTACCTGCAACAGGCCCGCGCGGCGTGCCAGCTGCCGGTGATCCGCAAGGACTTCATGATCGATCCATACCAGATCGTCGAAGCCCGTGCCTTGGGTGCCGACTGCGTGCTGTTGATCGTTTCCGCGCTGGATGACGTGAAAATGGCCGAACTGGCGGCCGTGGCCAAAAGCGTCAACCTCGATGTGCTGGTGGAAGTCCACGACGGCGACGAGTTGGAGCGGGCCTTGAAAACCCTCGACACTCCACTGGTTGGCGTGAACAACCGCAATCTGCACACCTTCGATGTCAGCCTGGAAACCACCCTCGACC
>NZ_JBFUIC010000174.1:0-9303 GCF_056402075.1 Pseudomonas sp. P4_C3 | reverse complement strand
TGGGTTTACTCAATAAGATCACGCAGGAGATTTGACGTGCACATTGGTGTTCCTCTCGAAACCCAGACCGGTGAAACACGGGTTGCTGCAACCCCGGAAACCATCAARAAGCTGATCAGCCAGGGTCATAAGGTCACTGTACAAAGCGGCGCCGGCGTYAATGCCAGCGTAGTCGACAGTGCCTATGAAGCGGCAGGCGCAACCATTGGCAGCGCCAATGACGCGTTTGGTGCAGAGCTGATTTTGAAGGTGGTCGCGCCCAGCGACAGCGAGCTGGCGCTGATTAAAAGCGGCACCGTYGTGGTGGGGATGCTCAACCCGTTCAGCAACGAAACCATCGCCAAGATGGCTGAGTGCGGKATTACCGCCTTCGCCCTGGAGGCCGCGCCGCGTACCTCCCGCGCACAGAGCCTGGATGTGCTGTCCTCGCAAGCCAACATCGCCGGCTATAAGGCGGTGTTGCTGGCCGCTCATCATTATCCGCGGTTCATGCCAATGCTGATGACCGCTGCGGGCACTGTGAAAGCAGCGCGCGTGCTGATTCTCGGCGCTGGTGTAGCGGGTTTGCAGGCCATCGCTACCGCGAAACGCCTGGGTGCGGTGATCGAAGCGTCTGACGTGCGTCCTGCGGTGAAAGAGCAGATCGAATCCCTCGGCGCCAAGTTCGTCGACGTGCCTTACGAGACCGATGAAGAGCGTGAATGCGCCGTCGGTGTCGGCGGCTACGCCCGCCCGATGCCGGCCAGCTGGATGCAGCGCCAGGCCGCGGCCGTACACGAACGCGCCAAGCAGGCTGACATCGTCATCACCACCGCGCTGATTCCCGGCCGCAAGGCACCGACACTGCTAAGCGCGGAAACTGTGGCACAGATGAAACCGGGCTCGGTGGTCATCGACCTCGCGGCCGCCCAGGGCGGTAACTGCCCGCTGACYGTGGCCGATCAGGTGGTCGTCGAAAATGGCGTGACCATCGTTGGCCCAACCAACCTGGCCAGCGCCGTGGCGGCCGATGCTTCGGCGCTGTACGCMCGCAACCTGCTGGACTTCATGAAACTGTTGTTCGATAAAGAAGGACAACTGGTGATCAACCTTGAAGACGATATCGTCGCCGCGTGCCTGATGTGCCGCGACGGCCAGATCGTGCGCAAGAACGGCTGAGGATAAAAACAATGGAAGACATGCTGATCTCTCACGGTATCTACAACCTGATCATCTTCGTGCTGGCGATCTATGTCGGCTACCACGTGGTCTGGAACGTCACACCGGCACTGCACACGCCGCTGATGGCGGTGACCAACGCCATCTCGGCCATCGTGATCGTCGGCGCCATGCTCGCCGCCGCCCTCACCGTGACCCCGCTGGGCAAGACCATGGGCACCCTGGCCGTGGCCCTGGCCGCGGTCAACGTGTTTGGTGGCTTCCTGGTGACCCGGCGCATGCTGGAAATGTTCAAGAARAAAGCGGCCAAAGCTCCGGCTGCCAAGGCCGCCGCAGTCAAGGCTGAGGTGCAGCAAGCATGAGCATGAACCTGGTTACGTCCCTGTATTTGATTGCCTCGGTCTGCTTCATCCAGGCACTCAAGGGCCTCTCGCACCCCACCACATCGCGGCGTGGCAACCTGTTCGGCATGCTCGGCATGGGCCTGGCGATCCTCACCACAGTCGGCCTGATCTACAAGCTCGGCGCCGAGCTCGCGCATGACGGTATCGTCTACGTGATCGTCGGCCTGCTGATCGGCGGCACGGCCGGTTCGATCATGGCCAAACGCGTCGAAATGACCAAGATGCCCGAACTGGTCGCCTTCATGCACAGCATGATCGGCCTGGCGGCGGTGTTCATCGCCGTGGCCGCCGTGGTCGAGCCGCAGTCGCTGGGTATCGTTGCGCAACTGGGTGACGCGATCCCGGCCGGTAACCGCCTGGAACTGTTCCTCGGTGCCGCCATCGGTGCAATCACCTTCTCCGGTTCGGTCATTGCCTTCGGCAAGCTGGCCGGCAAGTACAAGTTCCGCCTGTTCCAGGGTGCACCGGTACAGTTCAGCGGCCAGCACAAGCTGAACCTGCTGCTGGGCCTGACCACACTGGCCCTGGGCGTGACCTTCATGCTCACCGGCGACTACACCGCCTTCGCCGTGATGCTGGCGCTGGCCTTCGTGCTCGGCGTGCTGATCATCATCCCGATCGGCGGCGCGGACATGCCCGTGGTCGTGTCGATGCTCAACAGCTACTCCGGCTGGGCAGCGGCGGGCATCGGCTTCTCGCTGAACAACTCGATGCTGATCATCGCCGGTTCGCTGGTAGGCTCGAGCGGTGCGATCCTCTCGTACATCATGTGCAAGGCGATGAACCGCTCCTTCTTTAACGTGCTGCTCGGCGGTTTCGGCAATACGACGGAGGCGGCCGGCCCGGCGGGTTCGAAAGAAGCCCGTCCGGTGAAATCCGGYTCGGCYGACGACGCGACCTTCCTGCTGACCAACGCCGACACCGTGATCATCGTGCCGGGCTACGGCCTGGCGGTYGCGCGGGCRCAGCATGCGCTGAAGGAACTGACCGAGAAGCTGACCCATCGCGGCGTGACCGTGAAGTACGCGATCCACCCGGTGGCCGGTCGTATGCCCGGGCACATGAACGTGTTGCTGGCCGAGGCCGAAGTGCCTTACGACCAGGTGTTCGAGATGGACGACATCAACTCCGAGTTCGGCCAGGCCGACGTGGTGCTGGTGCTSGGYGCCAACGACGTGGTCAACCCGGCGGCGAAGAACGATCCGAAATCGCCGATTGCCGGCATGCCGATCCTCGAGGCGTTCAAGGCCAAGACCATCATCGTCAACAAGCGCTCGATGGCCAGCGGCTACGCCGGTCTGGACAACGAGCTGTTCTACCTGGATAAAACCATGATGGTGTTCGGCGACGCGAAAAAGGTCATCGAAGACATGGTCAAAGCCGTCGAGTAAACATGCTCCAGCGCCCTCCCAAAAAACCTCGGCCTTTAATAGGCTGGGGTGATTTTTGCGATACCACGCCCATGGCCTATCTGCGCAACCTGCGATTGGAGCAGGTGCATCTCGAATTGAGCAATCAAAGTGATGATGCGTCGGTAACCGATATCGCCTTCAAATGGGGCTTTGCCCACTTGGGTCGGTTTGCCCAGGAATATAAAAAACGTTTTGGCGAAGCACCGTCAACGACGCTTGGATTTCGAAGCTGATATTCGATAACTCAAACCAGAGTGATGGCGCCGCAGGGCAATGCGACTCTGCGGCTCACAATCACTCCATCAACCGACCACGGCTGCGATCTTTTAATGGCTTCTCGGTTTAAAGCCTTACGCTAGCGAAAGTCGACTCATTGCGCGCCTGGCTCAGTGCCGACAACGGTCCGGACAACGGCGACAGCACCAGGGCCTGTGGCAGCGGCGTCATCGCGACTTGTTGTGTGGTGTTGGAACTTACACGCTCGTCGCGTGGCGGAATGCCGTAGTACTCGCGGTAGCACTTGGAGAAGTGCGGCGTGGACACGAAACCACAGACCGACGCCACTTCGATGATCGACATCGGCGTTTGTTTGAGCAATTGCCGGGCGCGGATCAGACGCAGCTTCAGGTAATAGCGCGACGGTGAGCAGTGCAGGTACTTCTGGAATAGCCGCTCCAGCTGACGTCGCGAAACGGCGACGTACACCGCCAGTTCGTCGAGGTCGATCGGCTCTTCGAGGTTGGCATCCATCAGCGCCACGATTTCCTGCAACTTCGGCTGGTTGGTGCCGAGCATGTGCTTGAGTGGCACGCGTTGGTGATCCTGCTCGTTGCGAATGCGCTCGTAGACGAACATTTCCGAAATGGCGGCCGACAGTTCACGTCCGTGATCGCGGCTGATCAGGTGCAGCATCATATCCAGTGGCGCGGTGCCGCCGGAGCTGGTGAAGCGGTTYCGGTCGAGGGTGAACAGCCGGGTGCTCATGCTCACCCGAGGAAAGGCTTCCTGCATCGCCGCCAGGCATTCCCAGTGCACACTACAATCGAATCCATCCAGCAAGCCGGCACCGGCCAGCGCCCAGCTACCGGTGCACACCGCACCCAAGCGTTTGGACTGACGTGCCTGACTCTGCAGCCATGACACGTGTGCGCGGGTCACCGTGCGTTGAATTCCGATCCCGCCACAGACAATCACAATGTCGAGCGGCGGCGCTTTGTGCATGGCGGCGTCAGGCGTGATCTGCAGACCGTCACTGGCCCAGACTTGACCGCCATCGACTGTGAGCGTGGTCCAGCGATACAGCTCGCGACCGGACAACTGGTTGGCCATGCGCAGGGGYTCYACGGCGGACGCCAGGGAAATCAGCGTGAAATTGTCCAGCAGCAGAAAGCCGATGGATTGAGGCGCACGGTTCTGGGGTTGGGCCCCGGAGTTGAACGTCGTCATCGCGGTATCTCCTCACACAAAGCGGGTAAACGGCCTCAGGCGCAGGCTCTTTTTATTGCTCGTCCGGCGAGCTATTTGTATTTACCTGCAAAACTCACACCTGACTTCAATGAATCCTTCCATGCGTTCAAAAAACGACATGCCGATGTCTCTATCTCGATGATCGCAAGGGATAAGGTTAAAAGCGAAGGAGATGTGGTCAACCGCTCTACTCATTGGCGGTGAGCAATAAGGTAGCGTTTTTGGGAGGGAATGGCCGAAAACGACAACTTGCTTGCTACCGACATGCACAGGTCGGTTTTCGAAAAGAACAGTGGGCGATGACGTTAGTGATTGCAGCAACCTGAAGTATGCGCCGCGACGGTGCATGGCGGCCTATACCCGGTCTTTACCAGTGGCCGCAGTGTTGCCGGTGGCCTGATGTTGTACGAAATCGCCACCGACAACGTTGGACTGGCCAATGCCGGTGCAGCGGCCCGGGCACAAGGCCCTTCGACCATCGCCAGCAACCGGATACGCAATGGTCTATTCTGGCCACAGTCAATTGGCAGGATTGGTCGAAATTCGGCGACATCGGCATTGACGTAGACACTTCCAGAACCGGTTCACATGAACACTCGCGACGCCAGCTTGCACAAAACCAACGAGGTGGAAATGAAAAGGAATTCTAACAAGGGCTGGACAATGGCTGCGGCRSTCRTCGTMGTGGGTTCAACGCTTTTYGCGGGGTGTGCGAGCAAGAACGATCCGATCRCRCAGGCRGACAAGRCGGATGTGRCCAAGGGCGTACCYGCGCCRAGTCTCGAGCAGACCAAGGCGATCGCCGAGGAAGGCTTTATCTACGGCTTRCCGCTGGTCATGAACTACGCCGTGATGAACGAGTTCGCGGTGGACTCCAGGTCCAGCCAGTTCAAGGCCCCCTTCAACCAACTGCACAACGATCATAAGGTCGCGACGCCAGCTGACACGGCCATCATTACACCCAACAGCGACACGCCGTACTCCTTTCTCTGGGCCGACCTGCGCGCAGAGCCTCTCGTAATCACCGTGCCGGCAGTTTCCAAAAAGCGCTACTACTCGGTGCAACTGATCGACGGCAACACCTATAACTACGGTTACATCGGCAGCCGGGCAACGGCCAGCGCACCCGGGAGCTATCTGATTGCAGGCCCCGACTGGAAGGGTGCGACTCCCCCTGGCATCGACAAGGTGTTCAGCTCCACGACCCCTTTCGCACTGACGTTGATCCGCACCCAGTTGTTCAATCCAGCCGACATGCCGAATGTCGAGAAGCTGCAGGCGGGTTACAAGCTCCAGCCACTGTCCGCCTTCCTCCATCAACCCGCGCCGCCCGCTGCGTCGAAGATTGATTTCCTGCCGGCTACCACGGAAGGTATCAAGGCCAACTTCTTCGAGTACCTGTCGGCGGCGCTGCAGTATGTGCCAGCATCAGCGGAGGACAAGGAGATCCGTGCCAGGCTGGCCAGCATCGGGGTAGGCCCCGGCCGGAACTTCGAAATCAAAGACCTCTCGCTCGAGCACAAGGCCGTGGTCCTGCTCGGGATGAAGGCCGGCGACGAGAAGGTCGACAAGTTCCTCTCGAGCGGAATGAAGAATATCAACGGCTGGAGCGTCGGCGCGTTCTTCGGCGACCAGGCATTCTACAAAGGCGACTGGCTGATGCGGGCTGGCGCCGCGAAGGCTGGTCTGTACGGTAATGACGCCGCCGAGGCGATGTACCCCATTACGCGTACCGATGGCACCGGCCAGACGTTGAATACCGGCAAGCACAACTACACGCTCACCTTCCCCGCCGGCAAGCTGCCACCGGTCAATGCCTTCTGGTCGGTGACCATGTACGACGGCAAGAGCCAGCTGCTGATCAAGAATCCGCTCAACCGCTACCTGATCAATTCGCCGATGCTGTCGGCCATGAAGAAAAACGCGGACGGTTCGCTGACCCTGTACATCCAGAAGGATTCGCCGGGCAAGACCAAGGAAGCCAACTGGTTGCCGGCGCCTGACGACACGGCCTATCTGGTGATGCGCCTGTATTGGCCGAAGGCTACGCAGCCTTCGATTCTTCCCGCTGGCGCCGGTAGCTGGCAGCCGCCGGCAGTGGTGGCATCGAAGTAACGCGACGCTTGCGACTGCTTGCAGTTGGCAAGCAGTCGTTCGCTTGCTCAGGCTGAGATCCAGCGGGTCCTATTGCCGAAAGGGCTGAGGCCACTGGGTCTGACCTTGAATAGCAGAATCCACTTACGACTGGGAAGCCAGGGAGTGGAATGTGCCGATCAACCTGTTCGTGACGCAATTGTTCAAAGTCGGCAAGCAGCCCATGAGCCTTCAGGCGGGGCCGCGATACTGGGCGCACAGTCCTGAAGATGGTGCACACGGTTGGGGCTTTCGGGTGGCGTACTCACTACTCTTTCCTAAGTGAAACTATCCGTAAGATTCACTTTTAGCGCTCGAATGGTTGAGCGCCTGCGACTCGGTGAAATTCGAGACGTTGCCCCCCCTTGATGAGGATAGATATGAATCAAGATCATCAGGATTCCCGCCTTGGAGGGCACATCAGTGTCTAGCCATGCTGGCTGGCACGAAAATTCGCTACCCAGCCAGAAGTCAGAGGACACGTTGCTGTCATGTCAGCAGCGTTGTTTGATTTGCTGCTTATACTGACCGAGCAGTCTGCGCTTGCCATCCGTCGTGTTTCTCCTCGATCAGTGTCGCGCTCGCGTCGACAAACATCAGGAAAAACATAGCCTTACAGCAAGACAAGGAGCGTTATGAGATATCAAGTCGTGAGCAAACGCGACATTGAATATCGCCTGATTAGCAGTTAGCTGGCCGACTCAATCATCTAATGCGAAAAATGGAGTTTCAGGTTCATGATAACCACACTACCGAGAACATTTGGCTGTGCGATGGTATTGCTCGCGTCCTTTGGATTTACGCACGCCCAAGCAGCGGACATCACTCCCGCCGAAACGAAAGCCATCGCCGAGGAAGGCTACATCTACGGTCTGCCCATCGTGATGAACTACGCAACCATGTACGACTATGCCGTGGACAAGAACTCCGGCCAGTACAAGGCGCCGTTCAACCACATTCACAGCATGCACAATGTCTTTAGCTACAAGGACACGGCCATCGTCTCGCCGAACAGCGACACACCGTATTCCTTGATGTTTATGGATCTGCGTAGCGAGCCGATCGTGCTGTCGGTGCCGACGGTGGAGAAACCGCGGTACTACTCGGTGCAGCTAATTGATAACAGCACCAACAACTTAGGTTACATCGGCAGCCGCACCACCGGCAGCGAAGCCGGCGATTACCTGGTGGTCGGCCCAGACTGGAAGGGTGTGACCCCGCCAGGAATCAAGAAGGTGTTTCGTTCCAGTACACAACTCCTCTTCGTGATCTTTCGCACCCAGCTCTTCAATCCGGCGGACATGCCAAACGTCGAAAAGATCCAGTCCGGTTATGCGGCCCAGCCGCTATCGGCTTATCTCAAGCAGCCCGCGCCGCCTGCCGCGCCGGCGATCAACTTTCCGAAGTTCGACAAGGACCTCGTGAAGACCGACTTCTTCAAGTATCTGGGCTTTGCGTTGCAGTTTGCCCCGGCCACACCGGATGAAGTGGCGATCCGCGCGAGGCTGGCCCGTATGGGCATTGGCGCCGGCAAGGACTTTAACTTCCAGGAACTCTCCGCCGAGCAAAAGGCCGCAGTGGTTGAGGGCATGCAGGCTGGGCATACGAAGGTCCAGAATGCAGTCAATCATCTCGGCACGCAGGTCAATGGCTGGAACATCGTGAGTTCCGGCGGTGATGCCGCGTTCTACAATGGTGATTGGCTAAAGCGTGCCGCCATCGCACAAGCGGGCATCTATGCCAACGACGCCGAAGAGGCGACGTATCCGATGGCCAAGGTCCTGTCCGATGGTAAGCCGCTTGACGGCAGCAAGCACAACTACACCATCACCTTTCCCGCTGGGCAGCTCCCGCCGGTCAACGCCTTCTGGTCGGTGACCATGTACGACGGCAAGTCGCAACTGCTGATCAAGAATCCGATCAATCGCTACATCATCAACTCGCCGATGCTACCCGACATGAAGAAGAATGCAGACGGCTCGTTGACGCTCTACGTCCAGAAGGACTCACCCGGCGCGGACAAGGAAGGCAACTGGCTGCCCGCACCGAATGATCTGATCTACATGGTGATGCGCCTGTATTGGCCGAAGACGGAAACCCCTTCCGTACTGCCTCCTGGCAAAGGCACGTGGAGTCCGCCCGAGATCGTTAAAATCAATTGAGCACCTGACGACCGGTGCAGCGGACGACGCTGGCGCGTCGCCGCTGAACCGGGGCGTTACGTCCGCTGTGATTACCCAAAGGCCGGCGGTGGCCGCAAACCGTATACCTTGTTGTTTTGGCGTTATTTGCACGGCACTCCGCATGCCGCGATTCAACGCAATTGGGTGGATACCCCTCCTCAAGAGGGGGACAGTGTGAGCACAGCCTGTTCACGATGCTCTTAACGCACCGTGTAAATCCTTCCACCGTCCAACAGAGAACAACAATGTTCCCCGGGTCGAACTCGTCGTACACATGACCACTCAATGCCTACGATGACACTCCGTCGTTCTGACCGTCGATGCTGCTGGAGCATCAAGGATCGAGCCAGGAAAGCCGGCGTCCTCAATCTCACACTTTGTTACCGCATACCCCAATCGTGTGTAAAAACCTGCTTTGGTAACAGCCTCGCAGGCTGCCTCCCCCCCTGCGCTAACCTGCCTGAAAAGCCCATCCCAGAGCGCTGTACGCGCTTTCTCAGACGCCCAATCCGCGAATTGGCCGGGTGATTGCACCGGGTGATTGCA
>NZ_JBFUIC010000173.1:0-9312 GCF_056402075.1 Pseudomonas sp. P4_C3 | reverse complement strand
ATGGAGACCATGCCGGACTCCAACTCATCAGCCAGCAACGTAGCGCGCTGGATCGATCGTGTGAACGCGAACGCTGCCAGCCCGAAGGACAAGCCATTGGCCTTCTCGATGACTTCTTCGACGGTATCGAAGCGGACAATAGACGCGATCGGGCCGAACGGTTCTTCGTTCATCACCCGTGCGTTTTCCGGCACATCGGTCAGCACCGTGGCGGGATAGAAGAAGCCTGCGCCGTCGACGGTTTTACCACCCAACGCCAGTTGAGCGCCGACAGCCAGAGCATCATCTACATACTCCTGCACAGCGGCCACGCGACGTGGATTGGCCAACGGGCCCAACTGCGTCGAAGCATCATGGCCGTCACCTATCTTTATGGCTGCACCGGCCGCGCAGAACGCATCAACAAACTGCTCAAACACCGCCGATTGCACATAGAAACGCGTAGGCGAGGCACAGATCTGGCCGCCATTGCGGAATTTCAGGCCCGCCCCCAACGCCGCCACGGCCTTGACGTCAACGTCATCGCAAACAATGAACGGTGCATGCCCGCCCAGTTCCAGCGTGCAGCGCTTGAGGTACTGACCCGCCAGCGCACCCAACGCGCGACCGACCGGTACCGAGCCGGTGAACGACACTTTACGAATGATCTCGGAACGGATCAGGTAATCGGACACTTCGGCCGGTACGCCAAACACCAGGTTCAGTACGCCGTCAGGCACGCCGGCATCCTGAAACGCCCGGCACAACTCGATGCAGGATGAAGGGGTTTCCTCCGGGCCTTTGGCAATGATCGAACAGCCGGCCGCCAGTGCGCCGGCAATCTTGCGCACCAGTTGGCTGACCGGGAAGTTCCAGGGACTGAAAGCCGCTACCGGCCCTACGGGCTCACGCAAGACGGTTTGTCGGACGCCTCGGGCACGCGCAGGAATCACTCGGCCGTACGCGCGACGTCCTTCTTCGGCGTACCAATCAATGTGATCGCCAGCGCCGAAGGCTTCAAGTTTGGCTTCCGCCAGCGGCTTGCCTTGTTCCAGGGTGATCAGCGCTGCTATTTCATCCGAACGTTGACGCACCAGGTCGGCCGCACGACGCAGGATTTTCGAGCGCTCGTAGGCCGAGGTCTTGCGCCACACCTGAAAGCCACGCTGTGCCGCCGCCAGCGCGCGGTCCAGATCGGCAGTCGCGGCCAGGCTCAGCTTGGCGATCAACTCGCCGGTGGCAGGGTTAAACACATCGGACTGACGCTCGTGGGCGCCAGCAGACCATTGACCGTCAATCAGCAGGGATTCGATAACTCGCATGTAATTGGACCTTTGGAGAATTGAACGCAACCAGTTTCATTGAAAGAAACTATGTTTCTCTGTGTAGCACAATCCTAGGAGTCGAAAAGCTTGGATGTCAAGGCCAAAAAGTCGCTTGACCACTTATTGTCGAGCGCGCTAGCTTTATCTCACAGAGAAACATAATTCCCACAAGAGAAACAAAGGTACGAGCCGATGAGTATTGCCAATGCACTGCTTCATAACTGGGATGACCTGCCTCGCGAAACCGTCCGCAAAGGCGTTGAGCGCGTGGCTTTCCGTGGCGATAACACGCTGTGYGTCATGAACTGGCTGACCCCGGGCATGGATGTTTTTCCCCACAGCCACACCTTCGAACAGTTGGTGATCATCGTGCAAGGACGCGTGCGCTTTCATTTGGGTGACGACGTGGTCGAAGGGGGACCGGGCAGCATGATCCGCATACCACCCCATGTGGTGCATTACGCCGAACCGATCGGTGACGACGTGGTGATGAACCTGGACGTGTTCTCGCCGATTCGCGATGACTATCGGCACCTGATCGAATACCAGGCTGGCGAATTCGCCGACGCCGGGCAAGCACGGTCATGAACGGCATGAGCTTCTCGACCCGGCTGCGCGCCGGCCAGTCACTGATCAGCACGTTCATCAAAACACCAAGCCATGCGGTGGTGGAGATTGCCGGTGACTGCACGCTGGATGCAGTGGTGCTGGACGCCGAGCACGCGCCCTTCGATCAAGGCAGCCTTGATCGTGGCCTGCTGGCCTGCCGTGCCGCGCAGGTAGCCGGCCTGGTGCGCGTTGCCGACGACCGCCCCAGCACGCTGTTGCAGGCGCTGGACCTGGGTGCCGACGGCCTGGTTTTGCCCCATATCGTCGATGCTGCACAGGCACGTCAGATATTGCAGGCAACCCGGTATCGCCATGGCAGTCGTGGTTTCTCCAACTCGCCCAGGGCCGGCCGCTATGGCAACGCCAACCTCGTCGAACACATGGCCGCTGAGGATGGTCGTCACGCGATCATTGCCCAGATCGAGGACCGCGCGGCACTGGACAACCTCGCGGCGATCGCCAGCGTCGAGCAGATCGACTGCCTGCTGGTCGGGCGAGCCGACCTGGCCGTCTCGCTCGGCGTCAGTACGCTGGATGATCCGCGCGTCGAGTCCGCTGTCAGCCGCGTGATCGACGCCGCACTTCAAGCCGGCAAGGCTGCCGGAATTTTTGTCTCCAACAGCGAAGACCTGGAGCGCTTCAGCAACAAGGGGATGCGCTTTTTCATTCTGGGCTCGGACCAGGCGGTGCTGCGCGCTGGCTGGACTCAACAGGTGCGTCATTTCCACAGTGTGACTCGCTGAACCGCCTGCAAAACAACAAAAGGTAACCCCATGAACGCCATCATCAATACATCCACCAACGAAGAACGTGAGGCGCGAATCGACAGCCTCATGCGCGGCGCCATCGACCTGCACTGCCACAGCGGTCCCTCGGTCATGCCGCGCTACTGCGACCATATTGAAGCCATGCGTGAAGCCAGCGAGGCTGGTTTGAAGGCGGTGTTGCTCAAGGATCACTATTACAGCTGCACACCGGTGACGACCCTGCTGAACAAACACTTCAGCGAGCTTGGCGTTCACATGCTGTCGGGCGTCCCCCTGAACAATTCGGTCGGCGGGCTCAACGTCCATGCCGTCGAGCACGGCTTGAAGTTGGGGGCGAAACTGGTCTGGATGCCAACGTTTTCTTCGGCCAACCACATCGCCCATCACCATCAGGATGAGAAATTCACCGAAAAATTTCCGCAAACCACTCAACGCATGCTGCAGCCGATCCCATTGACCGTACTCGATGAAAACGGTCGTCTGAAGGAAGAGGTGAAAGCGATCCTCGATCTTATTGCCGCAGAAGACGTGGTGCTGTCTGCCGGTCACCTCAACATCAAGGAAATCTGGCCGCTATTCGAAGAGGCTCGCAAACGTGGGGTTAAAAAACTGCTGGTCAACCATCCGACGTACGTGGTCGACGCCACGCTCGATGACATGCGCGAACTGGCACGTGCTGGCGTCTACATGGAGCACTCCATGTGCATGTGGGTGCCTGGATCGAAGTTCAAATTCTACGATGATCAATTTCTGCAACAAGTGATCGAAGCGGGAACCGTGGACCTGACCATTCTCGGTTCCGACTTGGGCCAGCAAGGCAATCCAAGCATCGCCGAGGGCTTTCGTAACGTGATTGGCCAACTGCTGGATCTGAACTACAGCGACGAGGATATTCGCAAGATGACCTCCGGCAACGCTTCCCGCTTGATGAACCTGTGAGTGCACGGTCATGACGCGACTTATCACACAAATTGGGACACTGTCCTTTAAGAACCCGGTCATCTGTGGAGCTGGCGAGCAGTCCATGACTCGCGATGCCATCCGCGCAGCCCTGGGCACCGGTGCTGGTGCGGTGGTAGCCAAATCCACCAATGAATCACAAGCCGCCAAGCACCAGCTCGACAAGACGGACTATGTGCTGCTGGACTCGAACTGGAACCGCTTGCCGTGGGACTTTTCCCCGCCGCCTGATGCCAGCCTGTTCGGTCGCTCAGGCTTGGTTCAGCGCGGTTTTGCCGAATGGCTCGACGACCTGGTTAAGCTGGATCTGG
Organism: Pseudomonas sp. P4_C3; assembly: GCF_056402075.1. Taxonomy (NCBI): domain Bacteria; kingdom Pseudomonadati; phylum Pseudomonadota; class Gammaproteobacteria; order Pseudomonadales; family Pseudomonadaceae; genus Pseudomonas; species Pseudomonas sp. P4_C3. The sequence continues at coordinate 5,361 of NZ_JBFUIC010000173.1, read as the reverse complement.
AAGCTCGGCAGCAAGATGCTTACGTTATTCCCAGCCTGATCCTCAGTGACCTTGAACAATGTGCGGAGTACGCCCGGCAGATCGAACAGGCTGGCCTGCGAGTGTTGGAGCTGAACATTGGCGCCCCTCACGGTGAAGAAGCAGCCAAGGGTGCCATCGTCCTTGAGCGGGGCGCGGTACGCATTGAAGCCATTGTGTCGCGTATCCGGCAGGCGACGACATTACCGCTGTGGATCAAGCTCACCGGGCAAAGCGAGGACGTCGTCGGCCTGGCTCAGGCCGCGCGCAGGGGCGGAGCCGACAGTGTCGTGATGATGGGACGTTTCATGGGCTTTCTGCCGGATCTGGAAACCGGGCTGCCCGTGCTGGGAACCAGTGCCGCAATAGGTGGCGGTTGGGCGCTACCACTGACCGCGCGCTGGCTGATGATGACGCGCAGAGCCATGGGCGACGATTACCCGCTGATCGCCACCAACGGCGCTCGTAGCGGGCTGGACGTCGCGCGCTTTTTACTTTCCGGGGCCTGCGCCACAGAGATGACCTCTGCGGTGTTCACGGGCGGCTATGAAGTGTTGTCCCGTGCTGTACGCGAGCTGGATGAATATGTAGTCAAACGAGGTCTCAGCGTCGAGCAACTGCTGGGCAGTGCGGCTGATCAGGTGCAGACCTATCAGCAGCAACCTGACCGACCTGAGTGGTGGAAAGGCTTTGCCCCGGAGTGCCCAGGGTCTCCAGACTGAAAAGGCTCGGTCGGGAGATCACTGACAGTTGGCGATTGATGTTGCCGTGAACAAGGGTCCAAAGGGCCCGCTCTTAAGAATGCACGGGTGCGGCGAACGCACAAACTGTTGGGAACTGCTATCAGCCTGGCTGAGGTAGACATCACCTCGTGGGTCGCCGACCAGCCCCTAACTCGGGTCTACAAGTTAATCATAGGCGCTACGCCGGGACAGTTCTGGCGCAGTCCCTGCTCTGCTTCCTAGCGCTGGCCAGACAGCAGCAGGCTCTTGATCAGCAAGGGATAACTGTAGGCACCTTGCGCGGAGGTAATTATTTTTGTCTTCAGCATGCTGAGGCCTACCTGGTTCTTGTTGAGGGCTTGAATGTTGGATCGGCGCGCAGTACGTACAACGGCAGGAATGCCGCGATCAGGAGTTTGCCCAGGCTTGGGAGCCTGGGCATGGGACGATCAGAACTGCGCCGCATCCAGCAGGTACAGACTCTCGCTACCGGCTTTAACCGAAGCAGTCAGAGAGTGGATACGCGGCAACAGGCGAGCGAAGAAGAAACGTGCGGTGCCCAGCTTGCTGACGTAGAACTTGTCCTGATCCTGYTTGGCCAGGGCGGTACGTGCCATCAGTGCCCACATATAGGCGTAGGTGGTGTAGCCAAACACCTGTAGGTACTCGACCGAGGCAGCACCGACTTCGTTCGGGTTGGCCTTGGCCCGCTCCAGTAGGTCAGCGGTCATCAGTTCAAGGTTCGCGATGGCGCCTTTCAGTGGCTCGATAAATTCGGCCAGGCTGCTGTCGGCCGAATCGGTGAAGGCTTTGATCTCTTCGGCGAAGTGCTTGTAGAACGCACCGCCGCTGCCGACCACTTTACGGCCGACCAGATCGAGCGCCTGGATACCGTTGGTGCCTTCGTAGATCTGGGTGATGCGGCAGTCGCGAATCAGCTGCTCCTGGCCCCACTCACGTATATAACCGTGGCCGCCGAATATCTGCTGGCCATGGGTGGTGGTTTCCAGTGCCATATCGGTAAGGAAGGCCTTGGCTACCGGGGTCAGCAGGGCAACCAGCTCCTCCGCGCGCTTGCGGGTGGCGGCGTCTTCGCTGAACTTGGCGGTATCGAGCTGCATGGCGACGTAGCTGGAGAAGGCACGACCRCCTTCGTTCAACGCTTTCATGGTCAGCAGCATGCGGCGCACATCCGGGTGCACGATGATCGGGTCAGCGGCTTTGTCTTTAGCCACCGGACCAGTCGGCGCGCGGCTCTGGATACGGTCGCGAGCGTATTCCACAGCGTTCTGGTAGCTGCGCTCACCCAGGGACAAGCCCTGGATGCCCACGCCCAGACGCTCGTAGTTCATCATAGTGAACATGGCAGCGAGGCCCTTGTTCGGCGCATCGACGATCCAGCCGGTGGCACCGTCGAAGTTCATCACGCAGGTGGCCGAAGCCTTGATGCCCATCTTGTGTTCGATGGAACCGCAGGACAGGCTGTTCTGCTCGCCCAGAGAACCGTCGGCGTTGACCATAAACTTCGGCACCAGGAACAGCGAGATGCCTTTCGGACCTGCTGGGGCGTCCGGCAGCTTGGCCAGTACCAAGTGGATGATGTTCTCGGTCAGGTCGTGCTCACCGCCGGTGATAAAGATCTTGGTGCCGGACACCTTGAAGCTGCCATCAGCCTGCGGCTCGGCCTTGGTGCGGATGATGCCCAGGTCGGTGCCGGCATGCGGCTCGGTCAGGCACATGGAGCCCGCCCAGATGCCGGAGTACATGTTCGGCAGGTATCTTTCTTTCAGCTCTTCGCTGGCGTGGGCATTGATCGACAGGCAGGCGCCGGCGGTCAGCATCGGGTAGAGGCCAAACGACAGGTTGGCCGAGCTGACCATTTCCTCGATCTGAGCCGAGATCGCCTTGGGCATGCCCATGCCGCCGAATACCGGGTCGCCACCGAGGCCGACCCAGCCGCCTTCGGCGTAGGTCTTGTAGGCGTCCAGAAAGCCGGCCGGGGTTTTCACCGTACCGTCGCTCCAGGAGCAGCCTTCTTCATCGCCGCTGCGATTTAGCGGGGCGATCACGCCGCCGGTGACCTTGCCGGCCTCTTCGAGGATGGCCGCGGCGGTGTCTTCGTCCACCACTTCAGCCAGGCCCGGCAACTGGGCCCACAGCTTGGAGACTTCGAACACTTCATTGAGCACAAAGCGCATATCGCGCAGGGGAGCTTGGTAGTCAGACATGATTGAATTACTCAGACAGTGTGCGGGCATTGCGCATGCCCCGATTAATAGAAAGGTCAGCCGCGCGGGCTTGCACCAGGGACGCGCAACGTAACTACGGTTGCGCTATCTGCAGCCGCTGGCGGCTGCTTGAGAACGCCGGACAGCGAGCCGAGGACGATCCCGCCGATCACCTCCTGCCGCTGCGTCGGGGACAAACCAGCCTGATCCAGCCAGGCCGGCAGGTTGTTGAGCCTGGCGCCGTTAGTTTGTAAGGTCGCCTTGAGCACCGGCAGCGGGCCTGTAGCGCCGGCCTCCAGCAAGCGCGCCAGGAGCGTCTCCTCCATAGCGCCTGCGCATCTGCTCGAGGCGCGAGAGCGGTGCCTCGCCTGACTCGCCCGGGCATGCTGAGACGAATGATCGCTTGGTATTCATGACGACAAGACTCCCGGGAAAAGCCAGCGGTAGCCCATCCTTGGCAACCGCTAATCAGCTATAGCGATAAAAACCATGACCGCTCTTGCGCCCGAGGCGACCGGCTGCCACCAGCTCCCTGAGCAGGGAGGGCGGGCGGTATTTGGGATCACCGAAACCCTGCTGGAAGGACTCCAGAATCGCCAGCAGGGTATCCAGACCAACCAGATCAGCCAGCGCCAGCGGCCCCATGGGCAGACCGCAACCCAACTGCATGCCGGTGTCGATATCCTCGGCAGTGGCCAGGCCTTCCTGCAGGGTGAAGATAGCTTCGTTGAGCATCGGCACCAGAATCCGGTTGACCACGAAGCCCGGGCGGTTACCCGTGCTGATCGCGGTCTTGCCAATGCGCTCGGCGAACGCCAGGGTGCGGGTATGGAAAACCTCGGTGGTTGCCAGCCCGCGAATCACTTCCACCAGCGTCATGACCGCTACCGGGTTGAAGAAATGCAGGCCGATAAAGCGCTCGGGGTGCTGTACCTGGGAGGCCAACTGACTAATCGACAGCGACGAGGTATTGCTGGCGATGATGGCCTCAGCGCTGACCTGCTCACTAACCTGCTTGAGGATGCGCAGCTTCAGGTCCAGGTTCTCGCTGGCCGCCTCGATCACCAGGCCGGCGTCGCTCAGGCTGGCATAGTCGATACTGGTGCTGATGCGTCCTAGCGCGGCGGCGCGCTGCTGTTCCGTCAGCGTGCCCTTGTCCACCTGCCGGCCAAGGCTGCGATCAATGGACACCCGCGCCTTGGCCAAGGCGGCTTCGGATATATCCACCAGCACGACGGACAGGCCCGCAAGGGCACACACCTGGGCAATACCGCTGCCCATGATGCCGCCACCAATGACACCGATAATTTCGTCGCTCATGGTCGTCTCCCCCCTGCTCAAACGCGCTCGAAGATCGCGGCAATACCCTGGCCGCCACCGATGCACATAGTCACCAGGGCATAACGGCCCTGGGTACGATGCAGTTCATGGACGGCCTTGGTGACAATGATCGCTCCGGTGGCACCGACCGGGTGGCCGAGGGAAATGCCCGAGCCATTCGGGTTGACCTTGACCGGGTCGAAGTCGAGTTCTCGAGCCACGGCGCAGGCCTGGGCGGCAAAGGCTTCGTTGGCCTCGATCACATCCAGGTCGGCGACCTTCAGGCCGGCACGTTGCAGGGCCAGGCGGGTTGCCGGGATCGGCCCCAAGCCCATCAACACCGGATCGACACCGGCATGCGCGTAGCTGACCAGACGGGCCAGCGGGCGCAGGTTATCGGCCTGCACCGCCTCCCCCGTGGCCAGGACTACCGCCGCCGCGCCGTCGTTGAGTCCCGAGGCGTTACCGGCGGTGACCGTGCCGCCCTGCTTGAATGCGGTCTTCATGCCCGCCAGTTGCTCGATCGAGGTGTCGCCACGCACATGCTCATCGACCTCGAACAGTTGCGAGCCTTTACGCGTTTTGATTTCAACCGGCACAATCTGGCCGGCGAAACGTCCTTCGGTAATCGCACGCGCCGCACGCTGCTGACTGACCAGCGCCAGGGTGTCCTGCTCTGCGCGGCTGATGCCATGCAGTTCGGCAATATTCTCGGCGGTAATGCCCATGTGAATCCGCTGGAACGGGTCGTGGAGGGTGCCGAGCATGTAGTCCACGGCCTGCATATCACCCATGCGGCCACCCCAGCGCGCGCCTGGCAGCAGATAAGGGCCGCGGCTCATGGATTCGGCACCGCCGCCGATAGCGATGTCGCAGTCACCCAGCAGCAGGCTCTGCGCCGCCGAAATGATCGCCTGCAGACCGGAACCGCAGAGGCGATTGACGTTGAATGCGGGTGCTTCCTGGGGGATACCGGAATTCATCGCGGCCACCCGGGAAATGTAGGCATCTCGCGTCTCAGTGGGAATGACATTGCCCATCRCCACATGACCGATACGTTCGGCGTCACAACC
>NZ_JBFUIC010000172.1:0-9418 GCF_056402075.1 Pseudomonas sp. P4_C3 | reverse complement strand
GCGCCGGTGCCTCGTTCCTGCGCAAGGACGGCAGCGTCTGGAGCACCGACAAGGACGGTTTGATTCCGGCCCTGCTGGCCGCCGAGATGACGGCCCGGACCGGTCGCGACCCGAGCCAGGCGTATCGTGCCTTGACCGACGAACTGGGTGAGCCGTTCTCGGTACGGGTCGATGCCAAGGCCAATCCGGAGCAGAAAGCGCTGTTGAGCAAGCTGTCGCCGCAACAGGTCACCTCGACCCAATTGGCCGGCGAGCCGATCCAGAGCATCCTCAGCCACGCACCGGGCAATGACCAGGCCATTGGCGGTCTCAAGGTCATGACCGAGAACGGCTGGTTCGCGGCGCGTCCGTCGGGCACGGAAGACATCTACAAGATCTACGCCGAAAGCTTTGTCAGCGACGACCACCTCAAGCAACTGGTGGCCGAGGCGCAAACGCTGGTGGATGGTGCTATTTCCTTGTAGGAGCGAGCCTGCTCGCGATGGTCGTCAACGATAACGCTGGCAGCCTGACACCCCGCGGTGTTCTCGGGTTTTTCGCGAGCAGGCTCGCTCCTACATTGGACCGCATTCCCCATGTAGGAGCTGGCTTGCCAGCGAAGACATTTGAACAGGCACCGAAAAAATGGGGCGACCAACATGGCCGCCCCATTTTTTTATCCGCGATCTGCCCGATCAGGCCAGATCCACAAGAACAATCTCGCTGTCCTCGATGGCCGTCACCCGCAGCACTTGCTCATCGGCAACCGCGACACCATCTCGAGCTTGTGCACGCAACCCATTGACTTCAATGACCCCGGTGGCCGGCACCAGGTAAGCACGACGACCGTTGTCCAAATGGTATTCGGCAGACTCGCCGGCCTTCAGATTGGCCGCTACCAGCCGGGCATCGGCGCGGATGCGCAAACTCTGGTCGTCGCCTTCCTTGCCACTGGCCAGGGTGACAAAACCTTCGCGGTTGCCTTTCGGGAACGGCTTGGCGCCCCAGGAAGGGGCCAGGCCGGACTCATTCGGGATGATCCAGATCTGGAAAATCCTGGTTGGCGTCGCCTCCAGGTTGTACTCGCTGTGGGCGATCCCGGTACCGGCACTCATGACCTGGACGTCGCCCGCTTCGGTGCGCCCCTTGTTGCCAAGGTTGTCCTGGTGGGTGATGGCGCCTTCGCGGACATAGGTGATGATTTCCATGTCCCGGTGCGGGTGTTGCGGGAAACCGGTGCCGGGGGCGATCACGTCGTCATTCCAGACCCGCAGGTTGCCCCAGTTCATGCGCTTGGGATCGTAGTACTCGGCGAACGAAAAATGATGGTGAGCATCCAGCCAGCCGTGGTGAGCGCCGCCGAGCGAGTTGAAAGGTCTGAGTTCAAGCATGATCGTCTCCAGAAAAGGTTCGTCATGGGGCAAGGCGCCTGAGCCACGAAGCGAGACCGGTGAGTGATGACGGCCATCATCCAACAGGCAACAATCGATAAAAAGCGTAAAAAATGCAGCATTCCCATCGAATACATTGATATAAAACGAACTCGGAAGTTTCTCATCCAGCCTTCACTTCATCGCATAAGCCAATGAGTCATAAGCAATTCACTAGAACTCGAGAGCAAATGCAGACACCATAGCGCTCAACAGCCTCACACCCTGGAGTCAGTCCGCGTGCCGCAACACACCCCCGATCTTCCTCCCGAACTTCGCCCCTTGGCCGAGATGCCGTTGATCAAGCGATTGCTCGCCCGATTCTTCGGTTACAGCCTGACCCGCCTGCACGCACAGCATCGTGCGTCGTGGTTGCATGGCCAGGCCGACGGTTTTCGCAGCGGTCACAGCGCCGGGGTCGATTACGGCTACAAGGAAGGCAAGCTCGAGGGGCTGGAGGAGGGTCGGCAGGTCCTGCTGATCCGCGACTCGCGCGCCACCGAACACCGGCCACCGAATGTCGATGACCTGTTGTTCGACGATTGGCGCCTGCCGTTGAACGCCGAATTGAAGAAGCGCATGAAGGCGGATGTCGCCCGGTTGTTGCCAGCCCATGCCCAACCCAGCGCCGCCCAGTGGAAAATGATTTTCAGCGACACGCCATCCACCTCGGTGATCGCGGGCGCCGGTGCCGGCAAATCGACCACGCTGGTGCTGCGTATCTTGCTGTTGACCCATTACCTGGGCTTCGAGCTGAGTTCGATGACGGTGGTGACCTTCACTCGTGAGTCGCGCAAGGACTTCATCAATAAGCTGATCGAACTGTTTGCGCTCTGGGGCCGCGTGATCAGTTTCAAGGAAGCGCGGGACCTGGTGCGCACCTTTCACTCGCGGATCCTGCCGATGGTCCGCAGTCTTCCGGGTTTCGAGCGTTTGCAGGCATTCGAGAACCTCAGCCTGCGGGCYGCGCAGGGTGACGAGGAGGTCGACAGCAATCCGTTCGATCTGCGGATCAACGACGCTCAACGCCAACAGCTCAACGCCTGCTATCACCGTCTGCACAATGAGGATGAGCGTTTTCGTGAGCTGATCAAGCCATTGTCCCGGCACGCCTTGCAACTCAGGGAGCTGGAGCGGGATCACCCGGATGTGCAGAAACGCATGGGTGTTACCGAACTGGCGGCCAAGCGCGATGAAGAACTGTGCGACGCCATTGAGGACCTGTGGTTTCGCGCCGGTGCCTGGCCCATCAAGGGGATTGAGCCGAATCGCCAGTCGTTCGATATCAACGGTTCGAAATTTCATAGTCACGGCTACATCCCGTCCCTGGATGCCTGGGTGGTGCTGGGGTTCGACCCTCGGGAAAACCCGCAGGTCACGCGACCAAACGCCAAGCTGTCGGTGCGCGCAGAGTGGGCAGTCAAGCGCACCCTGTTTCAAGCTTTCTGTCGTAAGCCATTGATATGGCTGGATAGCTACGAATCATCGAAACGTGTTTTGGCCTCGCTGGCGGGCGATGCCAGCGCCGGGCCGGGCTTCGATTACAAGGTCAAGGGCGAGCTCGCCTCCGCGCCGTTGCTCGATTGCTTTGTCGCCGCCGCCGGGTTCATCGAAAATCTTGGGCTGGACGTGCCGAGTGCCGTCGGCCAGATGAGTTTCGCCAAGGACGATCCCGACCGGTTCTTCTTCGAGGCCTTGAGCCTTTACTGGCGGGCGCTGGAAGATCACTTGCTCGATCAGAAACCGCCGATCATGACTTACAACCGGATGTTTGCCCTGTTCAGCGAGCATTCGCCGGAGAATCTCAAACTGCTCAGCGATGATCTGCTGCGACCGTTGTCACACCTGATGATCGACGAGTTTCAGGATGTCTCGCCGCAAATCGTCTCCTGGATCAGGGCCAGCCTGGCAGAGATCCGCAGTCGCGGGCCGGCCATGCATGTCGGACGCGGCGCCCAGCGTTCCTCGCTGCTCTGTGTGGGCGATGACTGGCAGTCCATCTATGGTTGGCGCGGCAGTTCGCCGACCTACTTCATGGAGTTCAACAAGGAGTTCCCGTCGCCGAGCACCACCAAGGTCATGCTCAGCGACAACTATCGCAGCCACCAGCACATCATCGATGCCGCCGAACACATCGTGCGTGCAGCACCGGCGATTGCCGGGAAGAAAGCCAAGGCTAGCGGTGAACCCAAGGCATTGCTGCCGGTGAACGTCCTTGATCGTGATGACCAGGGCATGGCCCAGCGCCTGATGGAACATTACCGAAAGGGCGATTCGATCTTGATGCTTTATCGAAAAAGTAGCGATAAGTCATTGATAGAAGAACATATTCAGTCTGTAGTTAATGTTGATTCTAGCTTGCCGTATGAGGCTCGCAGGCTCAAGCAACTGACGTATCACAGTGCCAAGGGCCTCCAGGCCGATGCGGTGTTTCTGCTGGGCGACTGCCAGCACCTGACCAGCTCGCCCTACAAGAATCAGGTTTACCGGATGGCGGGCCTGGGCAAGGCCGGTGACAGCGAACCCTACGACAACGCCCAGAAGGACGAGATCCTGCGGCTGGCCTACGTGGGTATTACCCGCGCCGTCAGCCATTGCTACTGGTACGTCGATGCGCAAGACACCCAGGCTGCGAACATGCCCAAGGCCTCCGACCGGGTGGGCAAGGGCAAGGCGTTCTTTGTCGATCATCGTGTAAGCCAAATCACCGTCTGACTTCTGAATCGAGACTTTGTAGGAGCGAGCTTGCTCCGGGCGGCGTTCCGACGAAGGACTCAAGAGCGCCGCGTTTAGCCAGTAAATACGCATTATCGTTAACGACCATCGCGAGCAAGCTCGCTCCTACAGGGAGTGGCGTTCAACAAAAAGCCCACTCAAAGTGGGCCTTTTAATAACTGAGCCTTCAGGCATAACTCTTGAAGGCCTCCGGTGGTACAAAGGCTTGAAGTTCATCCTCCACCGCTTCGATTATCAGTTCTACATCCGCGGCATTCATGACGGTGGCGCAAGGAATACCGGCAATGGCGATCATGGTCTCGCCAGTGGCACGATCAAAAAGACGGGCAATCATGCTGCCCGGGGCGTCCATGCTCGCCTCGAAACCCATGGGATGAAAATGCCAGCGCATCAGCTGGCAGGCGTTTGGAAACGTGACCTTACTGAACCCTCTATTCATGTGTTACCCGCCTTCATTATCGAGCGCTTCCCTTAGCTCATGGTAGGAGGGAAGAACCTTCATTGGTTCAACCAGTGACAGTGTTTAAAAGTAGCATCCGAATGTAAAAAGAATGTGGATTTTTCAGTTCATTTGGCGATTGCCGCCATTTTTTTGATTCAGGTCACGCTTCGTTCGCATTTGCGCTCAAAAGCCTTCATCCGTTTAGTCGTTGAAGACAAGGCGCAAGTTGGGCAAGCTCGGTTTTTTCCGTCGAGATTTTCAATGCACGCCGATGATGATGGCCCGTTGCAAACCCAGGCCACGGGCGAGACGGTCATGCGCTATCACTTGCGCTGGAAGCACCGGGATCTGGACGGCGTCATGGCGCTCTATCACCCCGAAGTCCAGTACAACGACTTTTTCCAGAACCGGGTCATGGGCCAGGCCGAATTACGCGAATACGTGCGTAGCAGCATGCCCCGGGATCCGGACGAAGCGCTGGAGCACTCTGACCGCATTCGACTGGACGGCAACACCGCGTTCATTCAATACCGCATCACCTTGCGCGGCGGTGAAGGGCTGGTGTCGTTGCGCGCCAGTGAAGCGATCACCGTCAAGAACGGGCTGATCTGGCGGGTCAATGAATATGCCTCGTTGGTGCATGAACAACCCGGCAGCAAAACTTCCAGTAACCAGCGCCCGGCGGTCAGCCGGCTCGGCCTGTCGCCTCGCCAATTGAGCTTCATGGCCGATGACCTGCAGCAGTATTTCCAGCGCCAACAGCCGTATCTTGCCCCGGAGCTTGATCTGCAACAGGTGGCGAAGGAGTGCGGGTACAGCCGCAATCAGATTTCCTATCTGTTGAATCAGGTGCTGGGCCAGAGCTTCTACCGCTACGTCAACCAGGCACGCCTGCAACACTTGCTCGTGGCGCTGGATGACGCCACACCGCCTGTGCGTATCGATGAGCTGGCGTTCGCTGCCGGATTCAATTCGCTGTCAGCGTTCTACAGCTGTTTCCGCCAGCACACCGGCCAGTCACCCAAGGCCTACGTCAAACAAATTTCTTTGCGTGCACGCGCGCAAGACAGCGCCTGAGCCCACGCACTAGGATCGACGCCATTGAAGTTTGAGTGGCGGAGTCTTGCATGCCGGCGTGGCGCACTATCAGTTTGTGGATGGACCAGCTCGACGAGCCTTTGTTGGCGCGTCCGGCGCTGGAGCGGGACCTGGATGTCGACGCGGCAATCATCGGCGCGGGCTACACCGGTCTCTGGACCGCGTACTACCTCAAGCAGCACAAACCGGACCTGAGCATTGCGATTGTCGAAGCGCAGACCGCCGGTTTCGGCGCGTCGGGGCGCAATGGCGGCTGGCTGATGGGCAACTTGCTGGGTGAAGATCGCCTGCTGGCAGACCTGCCGGCGCAAGAGCGCCGTGCCTCTTACGATTTGTTGCACAGCATTCCAGACGAAGTGGAGATTGTCCTCGAACGTGAGGGGATCGACTGCGATTACCGTAAAGGCGGAGTGCTGTACTGCGCTGCGCGCTATCCGGAGCAGGAGGCCAGCCTTCGCCACTACCTGGACGATCTCCACCGCCAGGGCCTCAACGACAGCCACTATCGCTGGCTGACCCCGGAACAACTGGCGCAGCAGATCCGCGTCGCCAAACCCTACGGCGCAATCTACGCGCCGCACGTGGCGACCATTCACCCGGCCAGGCTGGTCCGAGGGCTGGCCCGGGCAGTGGAGCGCCTGGGGGTCAAAATCTATGAAAGCAGCCCGGTCACCCATTGGCAGTCCGGCAGCCTGCGCACGGCGAAAGCGTCGGTGCGCAGTCGCTGGGTGGTGCCGGCGGTAGAAGGCTACTCCGTCACCTTGCCGCCGCTGGGGCGTTATCAGATGCCGGTGCAGAGCCTGATCGTCGCGACCGAGCCATTGTCGGCGGCCACCTGGGACGAAATCGGCCTGAGCCGCGGCCAGGCGTTCAGCGAGGCCAGTCGCCAGGTCACCTACGGTCAGCGCACCGCTGACAACCGACTGATCTTTGGCGCCCGTGGCGGGTACCAGTTCGCCGGCAAACTGCGCCACGACTTCGACCTGACCACTGACGAAATACACCTGCGGCGCTACCTGTTCGGCGAGCTGTTCCCGCAGTTGAAGAACGTGCAGATCACCCATTCCTGGGGCGGCAACCTGGGCATGTCCCGGCATTTCCAGCCGCACATGCTTTGCGATCGGGCCAACGGCATTGCCCTGTCGGGCGGCTATGGCGGGGAGGGTATTGGTGCCAGCAACCTGGGAGGCCGCACGCTGGCTGACCTGATCCTGGGCCGCGACACCGATCTGGTGCGCCAGCCGTGGGTCATCCCCCAGCGCGGCCTCGACGCGCTCAGGGCCTGGGAGCCGGAACMCATCCGTTGGCTCGGCTACAACGCAATCATCCGCAGCTTTGTCCATGAGGACCAGACTCTGGCCAACCCCGCGACCGCGCCCTGGCGGCGCAAGCTGGCCAGCGGGGTGGCCGGTTTCATGGAAGGTTTCATGCACTGAACAGCGTCTCTACATCGACAGGTACTCCCATGAGCATCACGCAATTCAAGAACACCGCAACCCTGAAACCAAGGTTTACCCAAGTCCTGAAATGATGGGCAAGCTGTTTGCGCTGGAGGCCATGCCTCTGAATATCGATCGGGGGCGTACGCGAGTGTGGAACAAGATTCGCACCGGCAGTTGAAGCGGTGAGCGGCCATCGGGACAGGACGTCCCGATGCCATCGTCCTCAGCCGACCGGCTCGCCTGCGCAACTCATCTGCCCTGAACCGGGTATCTGGAAAAACACGTCATCGCCGATTTGCCAGAAGCTGTAGTTGCCTTTGTAATCCTTGCCCGTGTACTGGGTTCCGGAATTGCTCGGCACCTGGTTCAGCGTAACCGAGGTGTTGGCCCATTTCAGGAACACCACGCCCGGTTCGACCGTAAAGAAGGTAGCGGCAATCAATGCGTTAAACCCTGCGCAACGATAAGCCAACGGGCCTTCCGAGAGTCTGCTTGGGTCCTTGGTTCTCGCAATGGCCGAACCTTGGCGCAGTTGGAACGCACGCTCGGCATAACTTCGCACGAAGCACGCCTTGGCTTGAGTCCCGCCACCACACTGGTTACGGGACTCAATCCAGAACCGCTGATCAATCTCGACTTTATCCGGGCGCGGCACGGAATGTTCATCCGTGAGCGCCAGGAGATAAAGACGATTGAGTTCCAGGTCCATGCGCGCCAGTTGGGCGTCATGACAGATGAGCTTTTCGGCGGAGGCCTGGGGCGAGGCGCAATCGAAACTGGTTTTGTAAGTTGGCAAGGGCTTCGGTTTTGCCTTTGCCTTTGTGGCAGCGTCACACACGCTCGCAGTCACGCACGCGCTGACGGCGAGCAGAGAGGCCAGAAGTGGCGTGACCATTTTCATTTCGACGTCACCTGAGAATCTTTACGTGATGCCCGTATTGCAACGCATCGTGTCGAAGCGTTGCACAGTCATTCGGTCGCACGGGGTCTGTCGAGTGTAAAGCAGTGCTCGAAACCTGCCACATCGTGCCAGGAGAAACGTTAGTCTTCCTGGCGAATCGTCGCCACGTCATCGGCCCTGACTTTGACCTTCGCACCCGAAATGTCCTCAAACTCGAAGAACCCGTCGCTGGTTTTGGTTTTCGGCATGTCTTTGGTCAGGTATTGAGTGCCGTTCTGCAGCGTCACCACCGTTGGCGTCGAGCAACCGGCCAGCGTCAGCAGGGCCGCTACCGCCAGGGGCAAGCCCAAAGTCTTGATATCCATAATCACCTCCATAGGTTCTGAAGCAGCGCCATCAATTCGATGGCTGTCACTGCACCTCTATGGCGGTTGGTGCCGCCGGGGGGCAGAAAGTTCTACTGCCCGGGAAATTTTCCGTACAGCGCCATTTATCCTTTTCCGATTGCACCGGGCAGGGCGGAACTGGTATCTGTACGCATAACCAGTACTCGCTCGCCATGGCCCATTTCCCTGTGACTGCAAATCCCCTCGACGATCCGTTCTATTACCTGAACAACTTCATGCAAGTGCTTGATTGGCTTGAGCAGCGCTCTGGCGATGTGTTGAGCGTCGAAGAGCAGCATTTCATTCATGCGTTCAAGGGGTTACCCCGTGAATCGCAGGCACTGCTGGTCAGAATGGTCATGCGCAAGGGCGTTCATTTCAGGGCGAACAAGCTGCATTACGACGAAATCGGCGATATCGGCACAGCCGTCGGCCCGTTGCTTGAACTGGGTTGGGTCGACGGGCAAATGCCCATCGCCATCGACGAACTGTTCGAGGTGCTGCTCAAGGCAGAGATCCTCCAGACCTTTGCCGCTGCCATCGATCAACCCAAAGGCAAGAAAACCGACTGGTTGCCGAGGCTGAGCGCGCAATTTCCCCAGACGCAGAGCTTCAATGACTGGTGCCCGTGGCTGGATGAGCGCCTGTTCAGCCTGACCATCATGGCGTTGTGCGATCGCCTGCGCCTGATGTTCTTCGGCAACCTGTACCAGGACTGGTCGGAGTTTGTGTTGGCTGACCTGGGCATTTATACCTACGAAAAAGTCGAATTCTGTGCCGAGTCCCGTGGCTTGCGCAGCCGCGAAGACGTGGATGCCTGTGTCCTCCTGCACGCGTACCAGCAACAATTCGAGGCCGGTGAAGCGCTGGAAGATGTGGTCGAGCGCATCAAGGGGCTGGTGCTGGACAACCCATGGTTGCAACGGCGGCGCGGCAAGCTGCTGTTCCAGATGGGCCAGTATTGCGAACGCATCGCGGATTTCGCCATGGCCCTGCACCTCTAC
>NZ_JBFUIC010000171.1:0-9439 GCF_056402075.1 Pseudomonas sp. P4_C3 | reverse complement strand
CGAAAATCCAAAGACTGATTATAAGTCTGGTATCCAGGTCGCTGTTGACTATGGATTTAATTATCGGCTGACCCAGAATTGGCTAGCAGGTATTGGTGGGTATTTATCGACGCAGTTGAATGATGACCAGTCCCACGGGGATGATGTAGGTAATCGAACCAAGTCAATAAAAGTCGGACCACAACTGGGCTACGCAAGTCGGGACTTTGGAATAGTACTCAGCTATCAGAAAGATGTTTATGCTCGAAATACCTCGGAAGGTGACGCAGTGATGCTCAACGGAATGTTTAAATTTTAATTAGGTGCTGCAATTTTCACGCTTGGCTTCTAATGCAAGCGTTTTTTTAAATGTAAATCACTGCTGGGGGATGTTGGTTTTACTGAACTCTTGACCTCTACCCGCCATTCAGCGCGTATCGATTCTTAAAATACAAGAGAAGCGATACGTGACGCTATTTTGTCCCGTTCAACGACGACCTCAAAACGTTAACTTTTCTTGCAGGCGCTCTTGCAAAACATTACAAACGTTAATTTGCTAAACGGTTCGTATTGTTTCATTTATAATTGTCACCGCTTAGCAGCTGAGAGGTGAGGTTGCGCTAGCGCTTCGTCTGTTCAGGCGTCAGGAAAGGGGGCGGCAGCTTCCAAATCTCAAAAGATTATAACTCTCTGTTCTTTCACCCTTGCTGGTAGTGGTTCCGCGGATTTTCTGGCTGCTGGGGTAATGGGACACCAGGCAAAAATCCCCTGCCAGAAAACCGTAGGCAAAACACATCGCCACGGGCTTGACAGGCATAGCTGACAGCTGTAAGTATACGAAACGTCCCGTATCGTAAAAAATTGGTGGAAATTATCTTGTCGCTGGTGCTCGGTGAGAGCCGGGTAGGTTTTGTGAGTTTTCGGGAGGAGCGGTTAGCGGCGTCAAAATTGAAATTCAGCGAAGCCTAATACAAAAACAAAAGAGGTTCGTATATGCGTGTATTCAAGTCTACTGCGTACTCATATCCGGCGCCTTCAGGGCGGCCGAAGTACTTGGCATGCGTTCTCGCTGGCGGTGCGGTGAGTTTGATATCGATGAGTGCCAGTGCATTTCAAATTGACACGGGCGACAGCGATATTCGTGTCCGCTGGGATAACACCCTCAAGTACAGTTCTGCATGGCGTCTGAAGGACCAAAGTAGCAAGCTTTCCAAAAGCCAAGTCAGCCTGAACCAGGATGATGGTGACCGTGCTTTCGATAAGGGCCTGATCTCTAACCGTTTCGACCTTCTCTCGGAAATGGATATCGCTTACCGCAATTTCGGTGGTCGTGTGAGCGGGGCAGCCTGGTTCGACACCGAATACCAGAAGGACAACGATAACAACAACCCCGCACGCGCGAACCAGGTCTCAGTTGCCTATGACGAATTCACTGATGACACTCGACATCTGCATGGCGGCGACGGTGAGTTATTAGATGCATTCGTCTATTGGAATGGTGAAGTTGCAGATCGTGCTTTGTCCGTTCGCTTGGGACAGCATGCCTTGATTTGGGGGGAAAGTCTGTTTTTCGGGTCCAACGGGATTGCGGGCGGCATGGCTCCGGTGGACGTGGTGAAGGCTATTTCAGTACCGAATACCCAGTTCAAAGAGATCACCAGACCAGTAAGTCAGTTGTCTACTTCCTACCAGCTTACTGATGCGCTCTCGTTAGGCGCTTTCTATCAGTTTGAGTGGGAAAAAACACGGTTACCTGCTGTCGGTAGCTATTTCTCCACTCTCGACATACTTGGAGAGGGGGCCGAGCGCTTGATTGTTGGGGAGCCATTCCCGAATTTTCTTGGTGGTAATCCAAGTAGCCCTGCGGCTTTTTTCCACGGCAAGGACAAGCAAGCCAGGAATTCTGGACAGGGTGGATTGCAGTTGCGCTACGCAGCTGAAACCGTCGATTACGGGCTTTATGCTATCCAATACCACGATAAAACGCCCCAGTTGTACCTCCGTCCTAGTGTATCCGGCCCGAATTTTGCCACCGGGCAAGTGGGTGATTTCTACTGGGTGTATCCGGAGGATATTCGCGCACTGGGCGCAAGTTTCACTAAATCAGTGGGTGAGTACAGCTTTGCTGGGGAAGCGTCTATGCGCTGGAACATGCCCCTGGTATCGAATGGTCAGGTCGTACTGCCTGGTGTAGAAGCTGACAACAACAACCATCCGCTATATGCGGTCGGGCGGACAGCCCATGTTAATTTGAACGTTCTCGCTTCACTTGAGCCATCCATCATATCCAATGAGGCCAGCTTGATAGGTGAAATAGCCTGGAACCGGCTGCTGAAGGTTACTGAAAACCGATCAGCATTGGATCCGAATGCTACAGACGACGGTGTAGGACTGAAGTTGGTGTATACGCCAACTTATCGTCAGGTCTTCTCGGGCATCGATCTTAGTGTTCCGTTGGGTGTCAGCTATTTCCCTATGGGTAAGTCGTCTGTGGTCGGCAGTTTCGGGCCTGATAAAGGTGGTGATTTCAATATCGGTGTAACCGCCACCTACCTTGATCGTGTCACTTGTGGTCTGACGTACACACATTATTACGGTCCAGAAGACACCACGCTCAATGAAGCAAGCCAGTTCAATTATAAGCAAGCATTAAAGGATCGGGATTACTTGGCCTTCTCGATCAAGAGCACTTTCTAAGAGGATTTTGACATGACTTCTCGATTTAAATTTAGTGCCGCTTACTTTTTCATAATGAGTGCTGTTGCTCTAAGTGCGTCCGCGATGGCTTCCGGAGTAGATGATTTGGGTAAAAGCCTGACACCGTTGGGRGCGGAGCGGGCTGGTAATACTGATAAAAGTATCCCGGCATGGGATGGTGGATATACCACTGTTGATCCGGCTTATCAGAAGGGTGGCAAGCGTGGTGATCCTTTCGCCGCGGATAAGCCTCTTTTCAGCATTACTTCAAAGAACATGGCCCAGTACTCAGAAAAGCTGAGCGATGGTGTTAAAGAAATGTTCAAACGGTATCCAGACACCTATCGAATGGATATCTACCCAACGCGTCGAACGGCAGCGGCTCCGCAGTGGGTATATGACAATACAGCCAAGAATGCGGTTAATGCCAAGCTGGTAGAGGGTAGCGCGGGTCCAATGCCTGAAGGGGCCTATGGTGGCATCCCGTTTCCGATTCCGAAAAATGGCGACGAGGCGATGTGGAACCATCTGCTGAGTTGGAGCGGTACTTCGATTACAAGGGACGCTCGCTTCTATCTGATGACAGCCGATGGTCAACAGGTCATGACTACCGATGGTCGTGCTATCCAGGAGATGCCTTATTACTTCCAGGATGGCTCAGCGCAGACTTTCGATGGCGATTATTGGATGATCCGCCTGCTTAATATTGGTCCGCCCATTCGAGCCGGTGAGCAGGCGATGGATCGGGCCAATATCAATGCCGACAAATCACAAACGCATATCTACCTTGCCGGTCAACGGCGAGTGCGAAAGGTACCTAACTCCTGCTGCGACACGCCGGCGCCATCAACAGCAGGCGTGATGGCATATGATGAACTGTCCGTTTATAAAGGGCGACTCAATCGTTTCAACTGGAAGCTGGTAGGCAAAAAGGAATTATATATTCCCTATAACACCAATAAATTCTTTACCGCGGGCAAACCTGAAGATGTACTTGGCAAGCGGCATCTTAATCCGGACGTCTTGCGTTGGGAATTGCATCGTGTGTGGGTCGTTGAGGCTAATCTAAAGCCTGGCGAGCGGCATCAAATGGTTAAAAGCCGTTACTACCTGGATGAAGATACCTGGCAAGCGCTGCTGGGTGATCGTTGGGATGCAAGTGGTCAACTGGCGAAAACACTGTGGGCGCTACCGGCTGTCATGCCAGATATTCCTGCCCTGGCTTCTGTGTCGTCGGGGTTCTATGACTTTACGTCCGGTACTTGGTTTGTACTTGACCTGCTCACTGGGCAACCCTCGCAATGGGGGATTGTCGATCGCTTTAAGAAGTCTGATTTTTCGCCAACAGTCATGGCAGGGCAGGGTGTGCGTTAACGCTAAGCCTCTCTGAAAAGCACCGACAATCTCTTTGTTGGTGCTTTTGCAACACGCGATTCTAGAGATAATAAAAATGATAATAAACAGTCGTTTAAGTGCCTTGGCATTAGCTTTGGCTTTGTCTGCTTTAGCTTCGCTGGCTTGTGCTGAAGGCGGGGCTGTTGGCTCTGCCCTGAGCTCACCGGCCATGCAAATAGCCACACCCGCTCATGCTGTTCTGATTGATTTGGCACGTGCCGGTGATCGACTGATTGCCGTTGGTGAAAGGGGCGTCATCGTACTGTCCGATGACAACGGCCAGTCCTGGCGGCAGGTGCAAGTTCCGGTCTCAGTTAGTCTGGTTGCGGTTCAATTCGTGGACGCTATGCATGGCTGGGCAGTCGGACACGCTGGCACGGTGTTGGCCACTGTCGACGGTGGCGAGCGCTGGAGCCTCCAGCTTACGGGTATACAGGCTGCAGAGATTGAGTTGCAGACTGCTCAAGATAACAAGGCCAGTGCAGTCGATGCCGACGCGGTTGATATGCGCATCTCCAATGCCGAACGCCTGGTAGCGGATGGGCCTGATAAACCATTCCTGGCGCTGCACTTTCTTGACGCCAAGCGCGGCCTTGTCGCGGGCTCCTACGGAATGGTGTTTTCTACTCAGGATGGAGGGGCAACATGGCAGTCGCTGATTGGACGCATCGAAAATCCGTCGCTTGTGCACATCTACGCGATCGCTCGCAAAGACCACCTTTGGTTCCTTGTCGGTGAGCAAGGTTATGTGGCTCGTTCAACTGATGACGGAGAGTCTTTCGCACAGTTACCAAGCCCATATAACGGTAGTTTCTTCACCGCCAATGTACGGGGTGACGGAGCTCTGCTGGTCGCGGGCCTTAAAGGTCATGCCTATTTGTCATCAGATGATGGCGCCAGCTTTCATCAATTGAGGGTCTCCCGGCCGAACTCAATCAGTAGCTCCACTCGGTTGCCCGATGGAAGCGTATTGCTAGCCAATCAAACGGGTGATTTGTTCAGTAGCGTCGCCTCAAATGGTTTAGCGCTTGACCCAGTGGGCAAACCGCTGGGAACTCCCGTGAGCAGCATTGTTGAGGCAGTCGACGGCAGTCTGATTACTTCCGGTTTTGCTGGTTTGTCACGTTTTTCACATCCCGCCACTGAAGCTTCGGAGTGAGCATATGAATTCCGCTCGTCATCCTTCCCTGCCTGAGTCAGGCGTATTTGATCCGAGCTCAGGGACCTTGGTTGAGCGTGCTCTATTCAACCATCGCCACTGGGTGCTTCTGCTATGTCTGCTGATGACGGTCCTGCTCGGCTGGCAATCCACTCGACTAGGATTGAACGCTAGTTTCGAGAAGATGATCCCTACTGGGCATCCCTATATTGCCAATTATCTATCCAATCAAAAGGAGCTCTCTGGACTCGGTAATACGGTGCGTATCGCTGTTGCCAACAAGAAGGGGGACATCTACGACACTGATTACCTGCGTACTTTGCAGTCCATGAACGATCGTATCTTTTTGCTGCCAGGCGTGGACCGCATTTACATGAAGTCGCTATGGACGCCTGCCACACGCTGGGTTTCGGTGACGGAGGATGGGCTCGATGGTGGGCCGGTCATTCCTGACAAGTACGACGGCAGCCCCGCATCACTCGCTGAGTTGCGCAGCAATGTGCAGTTGTCCAACGAGATAGGCCAATTGGTAGCCTTCGACCAGCGGTCCAGCATCATTTCCATTCCTTTGCTGTCACGCACTCCGGATGGCCACCCTCTCGATTACGCCAAACTGTCTGCTCAGTTGGAAGCGCTTCGCGCCGAGTATCAAAGTGACAGTGTCGACATTCACATCACGGGATTCGCAAAGAAGGTTGGGGACCTGATTGATGGACTGGGGCAGATCATGCTGTTCTTTGCCGCTGCCATTGCTATCACAACAGCGGTGCTCTATGGCTATACCCGCTGCCTGCGGAGCACACTTTTGGTCGTGTTTTGCTCGCTGGTGGCAGTTGTCTGGCAGCTTGGATTGCTGCCGTTACTGGGGTATGAGCTTGACCCCTATTCGGTCCTGGTGCCCTTTCTTGTGTTTGCCATCGGCATGAGTCATGGCGCCCAGAAAATGAACGGCATCATGCAGGATATTGGTCGTGGCATGCACCGAGTGGTTGCCGCGCGTTTTACGTTTCGTCGCCTGTTTCTCGCCGGGCTGACTGCGCTGCTTTGTGATGCGGTGGGTTTTGCCGTGCTAATGATCATTCAGATCAAAGTCATTCAAGACTTGGCCATTATCGCTAGCATCGGCGTTGCCGTGCTGATTTTCACTAACCTCATTCTGCTACCAGTCCTGCTCTCCTATGTCGGCGTTCATCTCCGCGCGGCCGAACGGAGCCTCAAGAGCGAACGGGCAGAGCAGAGTGGTCAAGCGCGGCACATTTTTTGGCGATTCCTTGACCTTTTTACTCGCAAGCCATGGGCATTGATCAGCGTAGGTGTCAGCTCAGTGGCGGCTGTGCTGGGCTTTATGGTCAGCTTGCATCTGGCAATTGGCGATCTGGATGCTGGTGCGCCAGAGTTACGTCCGGACTCGCGTTATAACCTGGATGATGCCTTCATGACGCGCAGCTATGGAGCCAGTAGTGACTTATTCGCCATTATGGTGAAGACGCCTAAGGGTGCCTGCTCGCGCTACGATATCTTGCGTAAGGTCGATGATTTGGATTGGCAGTTGCGTAGTCTACCCGGGGTAGACTCAACGAACTCCATGGCTTTGCTAAATCGTCGTATGTTGGTGGGACTGTCTGAGGGCAACTCGAAGTGGTACGAGCTGCAAAATAACCAGGCGATGCTCAACATGATTACCGCCAGCGCCCCACGTGGACTTTACAACGAGTCCTGCAGCCTGCTGACGCTTTACGTCTTTCTCAAAGACCATAAGGCCGAAACCCTTTCGCGCCTGGTTAATCACGTTGAAGCTTTTGCAGCGGCTAATGACACCGATGAGGTCAAATTCCAGCTTGCCGCCGGTAATGCGGGAATTGAGGCGGCGACGAACATTGTGGTCAAAGAGGCCAATCGCGAGATGCTGTTCTGGGTGTATGGCGCAGTTATTTTGCTTTGCCTCATCACCTTCAGGTCCTGGCGAGCTACCGTATGTGCCGTAATCCCGCTCATGCTCACGTCGATACTGTGTGAGGCATTGATGGTCGGGTTAGGTATTGGTGTGAAAGTGGCGACCTTGCCGGTAATCGCTCTAGGCGTAGGTATCGGGGTTGATTACGCGCTGTATGTAATGACCATCATGCTGGGTTTCTTGCGCGAAGGTAAAAGCCTTTCCGAAGCGTATTACCGCGCCTTGGTCTCTACGGGCAAGGTTGTAATGCTCACAGGGATAACCTTGGCGATAGGTGTTGGTACCTGGATATTTTCCCCCATCAAATTCCAGGCTGACATGGGTGTGCTCCTGGCGTTCATGTTTGTCTGGAACATGGTGGGGGCTCTTCTACTGCTGCCGGCACTGGCTTACTTTCTTTTGCCTTCCATACCCCGCAGCGATGCTTCCAGCAGCAAGGTGGCCAACCCGGTGGCGTTGAGTGAACAACCCACTTCAGGTCATCCACTGCGTCTGCACAGCGCCAACTCCTGATCGGCGCGCCACGGCGTATTACGGTTGATCAAGGGCTTTCACAACAACTGCGGTGGCGGAATGTAGCGCCCGGCTAATCCTGGACCTGGTTCAGGTTTATCCCGCCAGTGACGCTGCCTCCGTCGGCAACGCAGTAGTGGCTCCGTCAGTGGGCATATTTTCCTGTTCCCGGGTGCACCACCACTAGCATGAAGAGGAGATGGGTATGTCTTTGGTGAGCCGGCTACTGGGTAATCTCTCGGTGGGAGCCAAGTTGTCGATCGGTTTTGGCTTGGTGCTGCTATTCACCCTCGCGGTGGGAATTGCCGCCTTCCATTCTTTGAGTCTGTTGGGAGTTCGCGGTGAACAACTTCGTACCGAGGACTGGATTCAAACGTTGATCCTGCAGGCTCGTATCGCGGAAAAAGAATATGCGCTGAATCTTTCTCCTCTGGCACAGGATCAAGTGCGAGGTGCAGTCGACCAACTCATTCGCCATTTTGATGATCTCCCCCAAAAAAACAACGCTGAGATCGCGATGCGGGATGCGTCCAGCGACTATTTAAAACAATTCCTAAGTTATGCCGAGTCTCTCCAGCGAGCACGAGAGGCTCGTTTACGCATGCAAACACTCGCGCAGACGGCGGGTGAGAGCTTCACCTTGGTATTTCTCGACCAGTTGGATGCATTGAGCGCGCAACAAGAACAAGGAACCCCTCTAGGCAGTGGGAAACTGTTGTTGCTGGAGCAGACCACCGCTCTGCGTGACAAGCTGGCCAAGCTCCGTGACAGCGAGCTTTATTATTCGTTGGATGGTGAGGAGCGCTTCCGTAGCGATTGGGAGATGAGCATGAGCGACCTGCTGTCTTCAATGCAGGTGCTCAATCTCGATGATCAGGAAAAGGTTTCGCTGCAGGCTGCAAGTAATGCTTTGGGAGATTATCGGAAAGCCTTCGAACAGTTCGTTGCCAGCCGCAAGCAAAGCGCTCTTAGTAGCGAAGCGATGAACACGCAAACCCAGCAAGTCAGCGAGTTGTTAGAGAAGGCCAACCAATTTCAGAGCCAGGCGATTCAACGCGATAGTCGCAACGCATTCAGTCAGCTAGGCCTTATTTGCCTACTGGCGTTAGCGTTGGGTATTGGCGCCAGTCTATTAATACGTCAGTTGATACTGCAGCCCTTGCGTCGGGCTGTACATCTGGCTCAACAGGTTGCTGCTGGTGACCTGAGTTGTGCGCTTGACGGTGGTAGCGGCCGCCACGATGAACTTGGGCAGCTATTGGACACGGTCAATAGCATGCTAGGTAGTCTGAGAGGCTTGGTTGGTCGAATTGGTACCGGGGTAGGCCTGCTCAATGGAACGGCAGGGAGCCTGGCAGAAGTCATTCAGCGCAGCAGCCGGGGAGTTGAGAGACAACGACAGGAGACTGAAATCGCCGCTACCGCCATGCAACAGATGACTGCGATGGCCAGCGAAGTCGCACGTAACGTTAAGGACGCTAGTGCTGCAGTAGCTCTTGCTGATGACCAGGCGCGCGAAGGTGACGATTTAGCACGCCAAGCGGGCTCCAAGATCGACCAACTTGCTTTAGAAATGACCGGCTGCGCTGATGCTATGCAATCGTTGCTGGCAGAAAGTACCGCTATTGGCGGCGTGCTTGACGTGATTAAAGCTGTAGCAGAACAGACTAATTTACTGGCGTTAAATGCGGCCATAGAAGCAGCGCGAGCAGGTGAGCATGGTCGCGGATTCGCGGTAGTAG
>NZ_JBFUIC010000170.1:0-9487 GCF_056402075.1 Pseudomonas sp. P4_C3 | reverse complement strand
CAACTGGCGGAACGGGCCGGGGTGGAAACCGTTGAAACCGTTCAGGTCGAGCAGTGGGCCGGGGAAGTCGGGCGCAGTCTGTTCCTGTGTGATGTGCGGACCGCCGAGGAGTTTGCCGAGGGCAGCCTGCCGGGCGCTCAACACACGCCGGGCGGGCAGTTGATTCAATCCACCGATCTGTACGTCGGCGTGCGTCAGGCACGGTTGGTGCTGATCGACAGCGATGGCGTGCGTGCGCCAATCGTTGCCAGTTGGCTGCGTCAGTTGGGGCACGACGCGTATGTACTGGCGGGAGGGGTGAACAGTGGTCTGGCGTTGCCCGCGCTGAAGACTGCGCCTTACGAGGCTTTGCCGTTGATCACCGCACAGGCCCTGGCTGATGCGCTGAAGGATGACGCAGTGGCGCTGATTGATTTGCGTGCGAGCATGGTCTATCGCAAAGGTCATATTGCCGAGGCGCGCTGGTCGATTCGTTCGTTGCTGGCGGCCGAGGTTGCCGGTGAACAGCGGCCGCTGGTGTTGCTGGCCGATGACCCGTTGCTGGCCGCTTTCACGACGCTGGAATTGCCTGACGCTCAGCGTGCACAGGCTCGATTGCTGGATGGCGGTCTTGCTGCCTGGCGCGCGGCAGGTCGTGCGGTGCAGGAGGACGCCAACACACCGCCTGATGAGCAATGCATCGATTTTCTGTTTTTTACCCATGATCGCCATTCCGGAAACAAGGACGCGGCGCGTCAATACCTGGCCTGGGAAATCGGCTTGCTGGCGCAGATGAATGAAGACGAAATCGCCAGTCTCAAGCCGCTGCACGCGCAACCTCAAGCGAGCCGGCATGCGCGGGTCCGCACGCGTCTGGTCCATTGCGCGCGGACCGAACAGGGCAGCGGCGGTCGGGCTGTCAACGTGCCGGTCACCCGCTTGAGCACGGTGTTGTTCGACAATCTTGCACAGATGCGCGATGCCCGCGCCCGTCGTGACTGCGAACGGGTCTTGAGCTATGGCGCCCGGGGCAACCCGACGGCCTTCGCTCTGGAAGATCTGGTCACCGAACTGGAGGGCGGCTATCGCACCCGCTTGTTCGGCACCGGGCTGGCGGCGGTGGCGCAGACTTTTCTGGCCTACCTGCGACCCGGCGATCATGTGCTGATCACCGACGCGGTGTATTCGCCGGTACGGCGTCTGGCCCGGGAGTTTCTCGAACCTTTCGGCATTCAGGTCAGCTACTTCGCGCCGGACGGCAGTGGCCTGCAAGCGCAGCTGCAAACCAACACCAAAATGGTCTACACCGAAGTGCCGGGGTCGCTGCTCTATGAGCTTTGTGACTTGCCGGCGATCGCCGCCCTGTGCAAACCACGGGGCATTCTGCTGGCCGTGGACAACACCTGGGGTTCCGGCTACCTGTACCGGCCGCTGGCCCTGGGCGCGGACATCTCGATCATGGCGCTGACCAAATACCTGTGCGGCCACAGCGACGTGGTCATGGGCAGTGTCTGCACCCGGCAAGAGGTCTGGCAACCGTTGGCGGCCATGAGCGACACCTTCGGCAGCACCGTCAGCCCCGACGATGCCTATCTGGTGCTGCGCGGCGCACGCACCCTGGCGCCACGCCTGGAAGTGCACGAGCGGCAAACCCTGCAAATCGCTCTTTGGCTGCAAGAGCAACCGCAAGTGAAACGGGTACTTCATCCGGCCTTGCCCGATCATCCCGGTCACGCCTTGTGGCGACGGGACTTCAATGGCAGCAACGGTTTGCTCTCGTTCGAACTGCGCGGCGCGCAAGCTGGATACGTCGAGCGATTCATCGATGCGCTTCAGTTGTTTGGTCTGGGGGCCTCTTGGGGCGGCTATGAAAGCCTGATCACCGTCGCCGACACCCAGGATCGCAACAGCGCTGAGGATCGAGGGTTGAACCCGGTGCTGCGATTGCATATCGGGTTGGAGGATGTCGACGCGTTGATTGAGGATTTGCAGCGCGGGTTTGCAGCCCTTTCATGAACTCTGGGCAAGGCACTGGAAATTTTCTTCGGCCCGATCGGTTGGTACGTATTCTTCATCGGCGTATTCGCGACGCTGTTTGCCAGTATTTCAGGCAAGACCACCGCGTCCCGATGCTGATTACCGATGCCCTCCAGTTGGGCGTCGATCTGTTCACCTGATATCGAGCCGTCGAGGGGACGCAAGGTCCCCTCGGTAGCCACCCTTCAGTCAGTCACAGAACCCTGCGGTATTCTCCCGGCGAAACTGTCCACCAGGCTCGCCACCACCATCTCGCCCATCCGCGTGCGGGTCTGCAGCGTCGCACTCGCGCGATGGGGCTGCAGCACTACGTTCTCTTTACCAAACAGTGGCTCGGGCACGTTCGGTTCATCGACAAACACATCCAGCGCCGCACCCGCGATCTCACCGGCGGCAAGCGCTGCCACCAGATCGACCTCGTTGACCAGCTTGCCCCGCGCCACGTTGATCAGATACCCACTTGTGCCCAACGCTTGCAGCACTTCGGCATTGATGATGGCTTCAGCCTTGTCGGCAGCGGCGGCGAGAATCAGCGCGTCACTGTTGGCCGCGAGTTGTTTCAGATCGGCAACGAAGGTGTGGTTCACATCGCTCATTGGCTGCAAATCGGTGTAACTGATCGGGCAGCCGAACGCTGCGGCCCGGGTCGCCACGGCACGGCCGACCCGGCCCATGCCGACGATGCCGATGCGCATGCCTGACACCTGACGCGCCAACGGCAGCGGGGCCAACGGCGTCGGGCTATGGGGCCACTGGCCCGAACGCACGTAACGATCGCTGGTGCACAGGCCCCGGCAGACGGCAATCAACAAGCCGATGGCCAGGTCGGCAACATCTTCGGTCAGCGCACCGATGGTCGCAGTCACGCGAATTCCGCGATCCCTGGCGTAAGCCAGATCGACCGCATCGGTGCCCACGCCATTGACCGCCACCACTTCCAGTTTCGGCAGTTGCGCCATGAGTGCCTGGCTGATACCGGTATGGCCGCCGGTGATCACCCCGCGAATGTTCGCGCCGTGCGCCTGCAAATAAGCCGACTTGTCGGCCTGCTGGAAGTAACGTCTGACGGTAAACAACTCATCGAGCCGCGCGTTGATTTCAGGGATCAGGATCGGGCTGAGCTGCAAGACTTCTGGCTTCATGTAAACCTCGTGTAGCGCAATAAAAAGGCCGGTTCAACCGCGACCGGCAAACGGCATGGCGCTGGCCATGACGGTCATGTTCAAGACGTTCGCCTCCAGCGGCAGACCGGCGATGTAGCGCACGGCATCGGCCACATGCTTGACGTCCACCATCGGCTCCACGGCGATGGTGCCGTTGGCCTGGCGCACGCCTCTGGTCATGCGCACCGACATCTCGGTGAGGGCGTTGCCGATGTCGATCTGGCTGCAGGCGATGTTGAATTCGCGCCCGTCCAGGGCCAGGGATTTGGTCAGTCCCAACACCGCGTGTTTGCTGGCGGTGTAGGCGCTGCTGAACGGGCGTGGGGTATGGGCCGAGATCGAGCCGTTGTTGATGATGCGTCCGCCCTGTGGCTGTTGTCGGCGCATCAGTGCGAAGGCGCCACGGGCGCAGAGGAAAACGCCGTTGAGGTTGGTGTCGATCACGTTGCGCCACTGCTCGAACGTCAGCTCATCCAGCGGCACGGCGGGGGCGTTGACCCCGGCGTTGTTGAACACCACGTCGAGGCGTCCGTATACCTCGACAATGGTTGCAAACAGCGCATCGACACTGGCCGGATCGCGCACATCAGTGGGCACTGCCAAGGCTTCGTGTCCCTCGCTGACCGCCAATTCGACCAATGTCTGCAACGGCTCCGGCCGGCGCCCGGCCAATACCAGGGTGAAGCCGTCGGCCATCAGGGCCAGGGCCACGGCGCGGCCGATTCCGCTACCGGCGCCGGTGACCAGGGCCACTTTCAAAGGACTGTTCATGTTGTTATCTCCTTCTTCAATTCACGAGGGCGTAGCCCGGGTTCAAGGTCGCTGACCGACGCGCATTTCCAGTTGGCCGATGCCGTCGATCCCGGCGTTGATGATGTCGCCGGGTTGCAGCACATCGACGCCTGCCGGGCTGCCGGTCATGATCAGGTCACCGGCCCGCAGCGCCACCGACTGCGAGATGCGGCTGATGATTTCACTGACCGACCAGATCTGGCTGTCGAGGCTGTCGCGCTGGCGCTCTTCGCCGTTGACGTTCAGCCACAAATCGCCGTCCGGGTGTCCGGCGCGAGTGACTGGCACGATGGCGGTCATCGGCGCGGCGCCGTCGAACACCTTGGCACCTTCCCACGGCAAGCCATTGCTCTTGGCCGCGCGCTGGACATCACGACGAGTCAGGTCAAGCCCGACGGCGTAGCCCCAGACATAGGCCAGCGCCTGACTCTGCGGAATATTGGCGCCACCTTCACCAATGGCGACGACCAATTCGATTTCGTGGGCAAACTCTTCGGTCAGCGGCGGGAACGCCACTTCACCCAACGCATCCACCACGTTGCTCGCCGGCTTCATGAAAAACACGGGCGGCTGGCGGGACTGGCCCTGGGTGTCTGGCCAAGGGTAGTTGCGGCCGACGCAAAATACCCGGCCAACGGGGAAACGCTGCTGGCTGCCGGCAACTGGCAAGGTCACGGGTAAATCCGGAGTGAAAACGTATTCGGTCATAGTCATTTTTGTCGTGGTCCTGTTGGAAGCATCAGCCTACGGCGGCTTCGTTTTGCGAAGTTGGACGAAAGCCGCCTCGTGTTGGAGAAAAACGCTTTTCTGCGCACATGTTTTCCGGGCTCAGCGTGCCTTGAGCTCGATGCGATACAAGCGACCGAGCAACAACGAATAGGACAGGGTGCCAATCAGCGCCACGGCGCCAATGAACCAGAAGGCGTAGGCAAACGAGCCCGTCGCGTGGACGATGGCGCCAATCACGATCGGGGTGACGATCCCGCCGATGTTGGCGGCGAGGCTGGTGATCCCGCCGGTCAGGCCGATCAGCTCCTTGGGCGCGACTTCCGATACGGCTGCCCACGACGACGAAGCGATTCCCTGGGCGAAGAAGGCAATGGTCAGCACGGCAATGCAGATCACGTTCGAGTCGGTGAAATTCACCAGCACAATCGACATGCCCAGCATCGATCCGACCACCAAGGGCAACTTGCGAGCGAAGGACATCGAATAGCCGCGGCGGATCAGCAAGTCGGAGACGATGCCGGCCAGCAGAATGCCGACGGTTGCGCCCACGAACGGCAGCACCGCGAAGACCCCGGCCTTGATCATGGTCAGCTTGCGTTCTTCGATCAGGTACGTCGGGAACCAGGTCAGGAAAAAGTACAACGCCGAGGTACTGGCGAACTTGCCGATGCAAATCGCCCAGATCTGCCGATAGCTGAACAGCTCGGCGATCTGCCGCCAGTTGAACCTGGTGCGTTCCTGACTGCTCTTGACCAGTCCGCCCCCGGCTTCGATGTACTTCAGTTCTTCCTGGCTGACGTTCTTGCAGCTCAGCGGATCGCGGTACAGGTACAGCCAGATCACACCGAATACTATCCCGAGAATCCCGGTGCTGTAGAACACATGGCGCCAGTCATAGGTCGTCGCCAGCCATAACAGCACGCCGGTAAACAGCGCGGTGCCCAGATACTGGCCGCACACGTAGATGCTGCTGGCCATGCCCCGTTCGCGGGCCGGGAACCACACCGTGACCGCGCGGCTGTTGGCGGGAAATGCCGGAGCTTCCATGGCACCCACGGCCAGGCGCAGCCCGAACAGCGAAGCGAATCCCGTGGCAAAGCCCTGGCACACGGTGACGGTCGACCAACTGATCAGCGACACCCCGTAGGTGAACCGGGAACCGAAGCGATCGGCGATGAACCCGGCGGGGACCAAGGCGAGTGCGTAGGTCCAGGCAAACGCGGAAAAAATCAGGCCCATTTCGATCTTGTCCAGGCCCAGATCCTTGGCCATGAACGGTGCGGCAATCGAGATGTTCACGCGGTCGATGTAGTTGATGATGGTCGCAATCAGCAGCAACGACAGCATGAACCAGCGCCGGCGCGTTGGCAGGCGCTGAGGCAGTGCGGCGTCCCGGGCGCCGACGCTCACCGACGGCGCGGTGGACGGGGAGGTTTGCGAGTTCGACATGAGTAGACCTTTTTATTGTTAGCAGAATCGAGATGTTTGCGCGCAGCCGAAGCCGTTGCCTCCAGTGCCGGGGCAGAGCAATCGCTACGTGAACGAGAGACGCGGACAGCCGCTGTCGGGCGCTCAGATACGCCTTCGGTCAGAGGCGTTCGGGGGAGGGGTCGCGAGGAGAAAAAGCGGATTCATGGGGGCGCACCTTTTGATTGTTTTTGGACGGGTCGGGCTGCATTGGTTGTCACAGTGGTCGTACAACCTCTCAAAATCAACGGAGGCGTTAGATCGTTTTTTCTCCTTAAAAAGGCGATTCATGCAGGTGTCCAAGAAAAAACAAATCAGCTCATTTCCACCGTTCTGCCTCATCTGTTTAGTAACTATATGTTTTTAAATGATTAATTATTTTTGTGTGCGCGTAGTTTTTTGGACAGACGACACATCACACATGGATACAATTAACTCTCTGTATGTTGTTGTCATCCTATGACGTGTTGAAGCCAACGGTGTCTGCCTTCACAATCATCGCGGTCGCCGCCTGCGTCGCGGCGCGACGACAACCTATCCATGTACCTGTCGAGGATCCTCAGGAAATGTCGTCTCCGAGCCGAGTACCCACCTACGTCATGCAGCAACGCAGCGAATTGACGGACTTCTACATTCGCGACAAAAAGGGCCGGCACGCCGAAACCAGCCCGCATCGCCATGAGTATTTCCAGATCCAGGTCAACCTCGGTGGCGATACCGTGCAGCACATCGGCAGCGTCGAACGTCCGTTTCCGCGCAATACACTCGCCTTCATCCTGCCGCATCGCGTGCACGTGATTCCGCATCCGGCCGACAGCAATTTCATGGTGATCAATTTTTCCCAGACCTTCCTGCTGCCGCACTTGCAGTGCGACCCGATGGACCTCGAGGAAGTCTCGATTCTGCTGGCGCCGGAGTTGTCGCCGTTCCGCTTTCAGGAGCATCTGGATTTCATTCTGGCCGATGAGGATTTCAGCAAAGTCTGTGGCTTGATCGAGCAGATGCGCGTGCTCGATGAAAACCGTCACTTCGGCACCCGCGAGATCCTCAAGGGCCTGCTGCTGCAATTGGTGGGGAGCGTCTGTGCCCTGTATGCCGAGCCGCTCAAACGGCTGGCCGAAGAGAATGCCGCCGAAGTCAGCCGACGCGACGCACTGAGCCGAATGTCCGAGTATTTGCGCAAGAACATCGCTGACCCCGACCTCAACCTGATCAAGGTTGCTGCCGCGACCTACCTGTCACCGACGTACCTGACGCACTGGTTGCGCAAGGAAATCGGCAAGACCTTCACCGAACTGGTGCTCGAACGCCGGATGCACGCGGCGCGCAATTATCTGCTCAATGGCACGCGGCCGGTGGGGGAGGTGGCGAGGTTGTGCGGTTTCGCTGACGAGGCTTATTTTTCGCGACGCTTCCGCCAGATCCACGGCCAGCCTCCAGGGCAATTCAGGCGTCAGCAACTCAATCCTGATACGCCGCAATCGCCGTCCAACACGTGACTGTTCAACGCTCGCATTGAAGCGCTAACTCGACGGCGCTCAGCAAGGCATCGCTGCTGAACGGTTTACGCAAGCATTCGATGGGCTCATAGCGGTTGGATTCAGCCAGTGTCGCTTCATCCCAATGTGCCGACATGCAAATCACCGGGAGTTTTCTGTCCTTGAGCGTCAGTGCGTGCATGACGTCTATCCCTGACAGGCCGTTCATTTTCAAATCCAGCAACAGACAGGCGATGTCATTGAAGTTTTCGAGGGCCAGGAATTCCTCGCCCGAGGCGAATACCCGGGCGCGGTATCCGGCCGACCGAAGCAGGTTGGCCAGGCTTTTGCGCACGGACGCATCGTCGTCCACGATGCAGACGATGATCATGACGCTGCCGGATGATCCGGGGGCGGTGCAGCCAGTGTCGATCGTCATGAAGAACCCTGCGTGCCAAACGCCGGCTCGGCGCTGATCAAGCCATACAGGCTGACCAGACTGACCAGCGAGCGCGTCTGCATCTTCTCCATGATGTGTTTGCGGTGGACTTTGGCTGTGACTTCACTGGTGCCCAATCGGTTGGCGATGTGCTTGTTGGACAGACCCGCGACGATCAGCGGCAGCACTTCGTGTTCGCGGGGGGTCAACAGGGCGGCCCTTTGACGGGCACTCTGAGTGCGTTGCCATTGCTCGAACGCCGTCGCTGCACGCTGACGGGTGGTGCGCAGGATGTCCAGCAACTGGCCGTCGTTGAAAGGCTTGGTCAGGAACTCGACCGCTCCCGCTTTCATGGCCTGCACCGACATCGGGATGGTGCCGAAACCGGTCATGAAAATAACCGGCCACGGAAGTCCGCGCCGCCCGAGTGTGGATTGCAGTTCCAGGCCTGTCGCCTCGGGCAGGCTGACGTCCAGCAACAAGCAAGCGGGGCCGATGTCGAGGTCAGCGCTGAGCAATTCTTCGGCCGAGGCGAATATCCGGTGCACGATGCCTTCGGCCCGCAGCAGTCGGCTCAGCGCTGTGCGCACGGAGGCCTCATCGTCCACGATGAACACCGGCACGCTGTCAGGATCGATCCGCTGCGGATCCTCGGACGCCAAGAGGTCCGGGACCGCAGGATGGAACAGGGGCAGGGGCGGTTCACGTTCTTTCAATAATCGGTAACCTCGGCGCGGGACCGTCTGGATGAGCTCTTTTTCTCCGAGCAACTTGCGCAGCGAGGAAATCTGCACCTGCAGATTGTTTTCCTCGACGACGGTGTCAGGCCAGACCTGTGTGATCAATTCATCTTTGCTGACGATTCGGCCATCGGCCTGCATCAGCACCGAGAGGATTTCGAACGCCCGGCCCCCGACACGCAGCGGCCGTCCATCAAGAAAGGCTTCACGCCGTTCCAGGGAAATAGTGGCTTGGCCGAGTCGGATCATACGTTCCTCTGCACTGCGTTGACGGGGAGTGACGCCGGAACGTCGTTTCATCAGGGCTACACGCTWGGGTGCGTTCTCAGTTAGTTTTCACGKGAAAACTAACTGAGAACGCACCCTAGGGGACGGCCTCGCATAATGCAATTATCCCGAGGGATAACACGCGGCGATTTCAGTGCGCAAAAACCACAGGCGACGGGGGCCCTCAACTGCCATTCTGGTGCCAATGACGGACAGGATTGCTCGAGCGCAGCCCGCGGGCCAGAGCCTTGCGTATACTCCCAGGCTCTGCCCGAAACGAATCTTCAGCGGTGATTGTTCATGCCCAGCAACCCTCTCTCAGCATCCGGTTCCCACAGTCTCGATGTCGTACACGATGAAGCCTGGCTGGAGCGTTGCACCTTCACAATACTGCGC
>NZ_JBFUIC010000169.1:0-9489 GCF_056402075.1 Pseudomonas sp. P4_C3 | reverse complement strand
CCTACAGGTKCACGCATTCCAAAGTAGGAGCTGCCGCAGGCTGCGATCTTTTGATTCACCAATGAAAAGCCGCGGTGTGTCATGTGCACCGTGGTGATCCCATCGCGGGCAAGCCACGCTCCCACAGGTTCAGTGGGCATCTTGAAATCACAAACGTTCGATGATCGTCACGTTGGCCTGCCCGCCGCCTTCGCACATGGTCTGCATGCCATAACGGCCGCCGCTGCGTTCCAGCTCATGGAGCAAGGTGCACATCAAGCGGGTGCCGGTGGCGCCCAATGGATGACCGAGGGCAATCGCGCCGCCGTTGACGTTGGTCTGCTCATGGGGATAGCCGGTCTCTTTCAACCAGGCCATGGCCACCGAAGCGAAGGCTTCGTTGATCTCCACCCGGTCGATGTCTTCGAGCTTCATGCCGGCACGCTTGAGCGCGTAAGCGGTGGCCGGGATCGGCGCGGTGAGCATCCAGATCGGGTCTTCGGCGCGCACGCTCAGGTGATGGATACGTGCCCGTGGCGTCAGGCCGTAACGCTTGAGCGCCGCCTCCGAGACGATCAGCATTGCGCTGGCCGCGTCACAGGTCTGACTCGATACCGCGGCAGTCACCCGGTCGCAGCCGAACAGGAACTCCAGCTCGGCCATTTTTTCCAGGCTGGTCTGGCGTGGGGTTTCGTCGTGCAGCACACCGGCCAGGGGCACGATCTCGCGGTTGAAGCGGCCTTGCTCGATGGCCTGCAAGGCTCGTCGATGGGACTCCAGCGAATAAGCTTCAAGCTGCGCCCGGGACAGGTCCCATTTCTCGGCGATCATCTGCGCCGAACGGAACTGCGTCGGGGTTTGCGCGCCGTAGCGCCGCACCCAGCCTTCGGAGCCGCTGAAAGGATCGGTGAAGCCCAAGGGCTCGGCAGCGATCATCGCCGAGGAAATCGGGATCTGGGTCATGGTCTGTACACCACCGGCGATGACCACATCCTGAGTGCCGCTCATCACCGCCTGGGCGGCGAAGTGCACCGCTTGCTGGGACGAACCGCACTGGCGATCGATGGTGGTGCCCGGCACCGATTGCGACAGGCCGGCCGCCAGCCAACTGGTGCGGGCGATGTCCCCGGCCAGCGGGCCGATGGTGTCGACACAGCCGAAGATCACGTCGTCGTAATCCTCGTCGGGAATGGCATTGCGCTCGACCAGCGCGCGCAATACGTGGGCGCCCAGGTCGGCGGCGTGGATCTGGCTCAGACCACCCTTGCGCCGCCCGGTGGGCGTGCGCAGGGCGTCGACAATATAAGCTTCAGGCATGGTCTACCTCGGTGAAAAAAAATAAAATCAGGCGCCGATAACCTGTGGGAGCGAGCTTGCTCCGGGCGGCGTTCCGACGATGAGGCCGGCACATCCAACATTGATGCCAGCTGATGCACCGCCATCGCGAGCARGCTCGCTCCCACAGGGATGTAGTCACCCTTACTGACTGGTTAAAACGTACTGCCCGCACCCAGCGCAGGTGTGCCGTCGAACAGCGCCGCGCGAATCCGCCCCTTGTGATGGCTGCGATCGCCCCAGACCTTGTCCAGAGCCCAGGCGCGCTTCATGAACAGATGCAAGTCGACTTCCCAGGTGTAACCCATGGCGCCGTGGGCCTGGATGCTGTTCTTCGCCGCGAGCATGGCCGCTTCCGCCGTCGCCAGCTTGGCGTGGGACACCAGCACGTCCTGCCCCGGTAGCTGCTCGGCCAGCACATAAGCGGCGCGGTAGAGCGGGCCTTTGGCGAACTCGATCTGCACCGCGACATTGGCCATCAAGTGCTTGACCGCCTGGAACGAGCCGACCGGCTTGCCGAACTGTTTGCGCTCGAAGGTGTAGTCCACCGCCAGGTCGACCATGCGTTTGGCCAGCCCCAGCAATTGCGCGGCACTGGCGAGGGCGCCACGGTTGAAGGTGGCTGTCCACAGGCGTCGGCCCTGCTCACCGCTGGCAACGCAGGTGGCGGGGGTTGGTGTCCACTCGACCTGGAACAGTTGACGGCTCGGGTCGACTGACTCGTTGCGGGTCAGACGCACGACGTCGCGCTCCAGCGCATGCACTTCGTCGCCATTGGCCAGCAACAGCAGATCGGCGACATGGGCATCGCTGACCAGCGGATTACCCGGTTCAGACACGGCAAGACGCGCACGGCCCTCGGCAACTCGTGACAACCATTTTTGTTTGAGTGGCGCGTGTTGCTGATCAAGGGCGGCAAGCAACGGCACGCCGAGCAACATAGTGTCCACCAGCGGTTCGGGCAGACCGGCGTAACCGCATTCCTGGGCAATCAGCACGAAATCCAGCTCCTTCATGCCCATGCCATCCTGTGCCTCGGGCACGGTCAGGGCGGTCAGGCCGAGTTCCACCAGTTGCGCCCAAAGTTGCTCACTGCGCCCGCTGTCGCTCTGCCACAGTTCGCGGATGCGTTCCGGGGTGACTTCGTTGATCAGGAAGCTGCGGACGTTGTCCTGAAACAGCAGTTGGTCGCGGCTGAAACTAAAGTCCATGGTCTATTCCTCAGGCACGCGGCATGCCGAGCATGCGTTCGGCAATGATGTTGCGCTGGATCTCGTTGGTGCCGGCGTAGATCGGCCCGGCCTGGGCAAACAGAAAACCTTCCAGCCAATGGCCGACGTCGCCGGCGGCCGGGGCTTGCGGCAGCAGCTCGCCACGCAATCCGAGAATGCTCATGGCGGTGTCGTGCATGCGCTGGTCGAGCTCCGACCAGAAGATCTTGTTGGTCGACGACTCCGACCCGATCTTGCCGCCCTGCACCAGTTTCGAGGCGGTCATGTAGGTGCTCAGGGTGTAGGCCTCGGCATCGAGCCAGGCGCGCATCACTGCATCAAAGATGGCCGGGTCGCGGTCGGCCTGCTCACGGTTGGCCAGGTACAACTGCACCAGACGCTTGGCGGTTTCCTGGAAGCGTGCCGGTGAACGCAGCAACAAACCGCGCTCGAACCCGGCGGTGGACATCGCCACGTGCCAGCCCATGCCTTCGCCGCCGAGGGCGTTTTCCACCGGCACCTTGACGTCATCGAAGAAGATCTCGGCAAAGCCCGGCAAACCGTTGAGCTGAGGAATCGGCCGCACGGTGATGCCCGGCGTATCCAGCGGCAGCAGGATGAAGGTCAGCCCGTGATGACGCTGGGACTGCGAGTCGGTACGGAAAATACCGAACGCCCAATCGGCCCACACCGCGCGGGTCGACCAGGTTTTCTGGCCATTGATCACGTAGTGGTCGCCCACCCGTTCAGCCTTGGAACGGATCGCCGCCATGTCGGAACCGGCGCCCGGCTCCGACCAAGCCTGGGCCCAGATGTCTTCGCCAGTGGCCATGCGCGGCAGAAACCGTGCCTTTTGTTCTTCGCTACCGTATTCCATCAGGGTCGGGCCGAGCAGGAAGATGCCGTTCTGGTTGACCCGTGCCGGCGCCCCGGAACGGTAGTATTCCTCTTCGAAAATCAACCACTCGATCAGGTCGCAGCCGCGTCCGCCGAGTTCGGTCGGCCAGGTGACCATGCCCCAACGGCCTTCATTGAGCTTGGCTTCCCAGGCCCGGTGCTGGGCAAAGCCAGGCTCGGTGTCGAACGATTGCAGCGGTTCACTCGGTACATTGGCCGCCAGCCAGGTCCGTGCCTCGGCACGAAAGGCCTGCTGGGCCGGGGTATAGGTCAGGTCCATGGATATGCCTTCAGCCGTTGAATCGGGCATCGCGTTTCTCGACGAACGAGTCGCGTGCTTCCTGAGAGTCCAGTGAGCGGTAGGCTTCGAGGGTGAAGCCCTGCTCCCAGCGGTATTTGTCTTCCAGATTGCCGTCTTCGATACCGCTCAGCGCTTCCTTGGCAAGGCTGATCATGCCGGGGCTCTTGGCGGCGATGGTGCGGGCGATCTGCAACGCGGCTTCGCGCAAGTCTTCGCGCTTGACCACCCGCTCCACCGCGCCCAGGCGGTACGCCTCGGCGGCGTCGATGGCCTCGCCGGTGAAGTACATGTGGCGGACTTTCTGCACCGGGAACAAACGCTGCAAATGCGCACCGCCGCCCATGGCGCCGCGATCCACTTCAGGCACGCCGAAGGTGGCGCACTCGGACGCGACAATGATGTCGGCGGCGCCGCAAATGCCGATGCCGCCACCCAGCACAAAGCCGTGCACGGCCACGATTACCGGTTTCGGGTTGCGGTGAATGGCCTTGAAGCTGTCGTAGTTGCCCTTGTTCACCGCGACGATCAGGTTGCCGTCGGCGGCCAGTTCCTTGATATCGACCCCAGCGCAGAAGCCGCGACCTTCGGCACGGATCACGATCACCCGCACGTCGCTGTTGCGGCCCAGGCCCTCGATCTCGCTGGCGATATCGGCCCAGCCCTGGCAGTTGAAGGCGTTGACCGGTGGTCGGTTGAAGACCAGTTCGGCAATGCCGTGTTCGATGCTGACGCTAAATGGTTTCATGGTTTCCTTCCTTCACAATGCATGGCCCCTTACGACACACGGCGGCACAGCTCGCCCAGGCGCGCTTCGGCGTCGCGGACGATCTGTTCAATCAATTGGGCGCAGCTGGGCAAGCTGTCGATGGATGCGGCGATCYGTCCGGCAGGCAACACACCGGCAGCCGGTTGCCCGTCGACCATGGCTTTCTGGATCACCATCGGCGCGTTGGCGGCCATGATGCTTTGCGCGGCGGTCAACTCTCCGGCACCGCGCATCTTCAAGGCGCTGCTGAGCAATTGGGTCAGGCTCATGCCCGTATGGCGGCGGTAGGCCAGGCCACTCTGCAATGCCAGCAACAGGCGCTTGAGGCCGCCGCTGTTTTCCAGCTGGTTGAGCAATTCGTTGCGGATCATCCGTTGCGGCATGCCGTCGATAGCGCGGCTGATGATGATCGCCGCCGGGTCCTTGACCGCGAGGTAACGGGCCAGGGTCGCCTGGGGCACCGGGCTGTCGGCGCACATCAGGAAACGCGTGCCCATGGCGATGCCTTCGGCGCCGTAGGCCAGGGCCGAAACAAGCCCCTTGCCGTCCTTGAAGCCGCCGGCCGCCACCACGGGTACCGACACCGCGTTAACCACCTGATCAAGCAGCATCGAGGTCGGTACGGAACCGGTGTGTCCCCCGCCCTCGCCGCCCTGTACGGTCACCGCATCGGCGCCCATTTCCACGGCTTTCTGCGCATGCTTGAGCGCGCCGACGGTGGGAATGCACACCACCCCGGCGTCCTTCAGGCGGCTGATCATTTGCTTGCCCGGCGAACGGCTGTAGCTGACCGCCCGGACTTTGTGGCGCAACACCAGCTCGACGATCTCGCCGGCATTGGCCTGGTACATATGGAAATTCACCCCGAACGGCTGATCGGTCAGGCGCCGGGTTTCGATAATCGCCGCTTCCATCTGCTGCGGTTCGATGGTCGCCCCGGCAAGAAAACCGAAACCACCGGCATTGCCCGTGGCCGCCACCAGTTTCGGGTCGGCGACCCAGCCCATGGCGGTCTGGATGATCGGATAACGACAACCGAGCAGTTGTGTTAAACGGGTATTCAACGAGATCGCCATGCTCACGCCTCGCCCGTTTTGCGCTGGGAACTGGCCATGGCCTTGGCGTCGTAGCCGCCGAGGCGGTCGCCGGACACCAGTTCATTGTGGGCATGGGCGAAGTGATGCAGGCCGAACACCATGTCCATGGTTGCGCGCTTGCCCATCAGGTCTTCGGCGTTGTTCACCGCTTGCTTGCTCAGCTGCAGGCCCAGGCGCGGCATCTGCGCGATGCGCCCGGCGATGTCGAGGGTTTGTTGCTCCAGTTCGTCGCGAGCAACCACCCGATTGAGCATCCCCATCTGATAGGCACGCGGTGCCGGCATGCGCTCGCCGAGGAACAGGAACTCCTTGGCGATGCGCGGATTGAGCTCATGCACGTGGGCGAAATACTCAACCCCGGGAATGCCCATGCGCACCACCGGATCGGCGAAGTAGGCATCCTCACTGGCGACGATCAGGTCGCAGACCCAGGCCAGCATCAAGCCACCGGCGATGCACGCGCCCTGGACCATGGCGATGGTCGGCTTGGGCATTTCGCGCCAACGGCGGCACATGCCCAGATAGACTTCCTGCTCGCGGGCATAGAGAAACTCGCCACCCGGTTTGTTCACATGGTCGTACCACAGGCTGGCGCGATCGAAAGTCTTGTCGACGTCGCGGCCCGGGGTGCCGATGTCGTGCCCGGCGGAGAAATGCTTGCCGGCGCCACGCAGCACAATGACCTTCACGTCATCGTCATCGCAGGCCCGGCGAAACGCCGCGTCCAGCGCATAGGTCATCTGCGAGTTCTGTGCGTTGTGGTACTCGGGGCGGTTCATGGTGACCAGGGCCACCGCGCCACGCACCTCGTACAGCACCACCTCGGCCTGATTGTTATCGTTATGTTCAGCCATCACTTTTCTCCGCAACGCGTTGCTCAGCGTTGGCCTGGCGGGTTGTCTTTGAGTTGCAGGGCGCGCAGGTTGTGCGGGTCCAGACGCTGGATCAGCTGCAACTGCTCGACCGTCGGTGCGGCGGTGGTCGGGCAGTCATCCGGCACGTGCAACTCGAAGCCGGTGTTGTCCTGGACTTGCGCCGCCGTCACGCCGGGGTGCAGCGAACGGATGCGCATCTGCCGCTGCGGGCCCTGGAAGTCCAGGACGCAGAGGTCGGTGATGATCAGTCGGATGTCGATGTCATCCAGCGACCAGCCCCGGGCCAGGCGCGCCGGGTTGTAGCCCACCGAGGCGACCATATCGACCTCGCCTTCGACGAACACCCGACGGTTATGGCTCGGCACGCAGAACGAGTTGGCGTGGCTGATCGAGTTACCGGGGAAACCGCGCACACCGAGCATCTGCGCCTTGGGTTTGGCGTAGTCGCCGATGCAGGAAATGTTCGCCTGACCGTAACGGTCGATCTGGGTCGGGCCGACCAGGGCATGGCGCTTGCCGCCCCAGACGTTGTCGAAAATCCGCGAGAAACCCATCCAGCTGTCACGCTTGGGCTCGTAGCCTTTACGTGCGCCCAACGGCACCGGTTCGGCGACCATGTAGGCTTCGGAGTCGGTCATCAGCAGTTGCGGGTTGCTGGTCAGCATGGCCAGCGATGCCGCCAGACGCGGGATCACGCCGATGCCGCTGGCCAGAACTTCGCCGTCTTCGCGCCAGGCTTCGGAGGCCGCGCAGATCATCAGTTCGGCGAGGCTGTAAGTAGTAGTGCTCATCGGAAGGTTCCCTTAG
Organism: Pseudomonas sp. P4_C3; assembly: GCF_056402075.1. Taxonomy (NCBI): domain Bacteria; kingdom Pseudomonadati; phylum Pseudomonadota; class Gammaproteobacteria; order Pseudomonadales; family Pseudomonadaceae; genus Pseudomonas; species Pseudomonas sp. P4_C3. The sequence continues at coordinate 2,221 of NZ_JBFUIC010000169.1, read as the reverse complement.
AAAATCGGCAACGGCAGTTCACGGATCGCAGCCAGGCCGCCGACCTTTTCCAGATACTGTTCGTGGGTGCAGTCGACGTAGTCGCGCACGTAACCCTGCCAGCCGTCGGCCGCCTGGACCGTGGCGTTGTAGGCCTTGAAGTGCGCGACGTCGAAACCGTACAGCGGCGCGCACGAAGACGGATGCGCCCCGCCCGGTACGTGGGCCACGGCGGTGGTCAGGTTGCGTTCCCAGAACACTTGATGTGCGTGGGCGCTGTCCTGATGGAAATACTCGCTGTCGACCAGCTCATCGCAGGTCACGTAGCTGTGGGTCGCGGCCCGCACGAACAGGTCGTCCATGTAGTGATCCGGACCGCTGATCTGGCACACGCCACGTTTGTCGGCGCGGTCGACATGCACCAGCGCCGCGTCGAGCTTGAGCGCTGGCATGGCGACCCAGTCCTTGCCATCGGCATAGGGCGAGGCGATCAACTTGATCTGGCGGTTGTGGCGCAGCACATCGGTGCCCAGGCCCACCGCCGTCGGAATGAACGGCACATTCATCGCCGCCGCCCGCAGACCGAGCAGCAGCATGCCTTCGTCGATCTCCATCACTTCCAGCGCCGCTTCCTGGCGCGCCTTGCGGAAGTACGGCTCCAGCGGAATGAAGTCCAGGGAAACGAAGGAAAACACCAGTTTCTTGATCTTGCCGGCCGCGCAGAGCATGCCGACATCGGCGCCGCCGTAGGCGACCACGGTCAGGTCCTTGAGGTCCGAGCGCAGAATCTCGCGCACCAGCGCCATCGGCTTGCGGCGCGGGCCCCAGCCACCGATACCGATGGTCATGCCGTCACGCAGTTGGCCGACGATCTCGGCGGTGCTCATTTGCTTGTCCATCGTCTTGTTCCTCATTGGCGACCGACACTGAAGTCGTGGCCCCAGTGGCTGACCACGGTGCTTTCGAACGGCGTGTGRCGGTCCCAGTCGACCACCAGGCCATCGCAGCCGTATTCCAGGTCAAACCCGGACGGGGTCTTGATATAGAAAGAAATCATCTGGTCGTTRGTGTGCTGGCCGAGGGTGGCCGACAGCTTCACGCCGTTGGCGTGAACGCGGTCCAGGGCGCGGCCGACTTCGTCCAGCGCGCTGACCTCGACCATCATGTGCACGCAGCCATGGGGCATCGGGCATTCGAAAATCGCCAGCGAGTGGTGCCGGCCGTTGTTGCAGTGCAGGAAGTGAATACGCTTTTGCGGCTCGGCCGGGTCCGGGGTGAAGCGGACTTTCATCAGGTCCGACAGGCCAAAACCCATCACCTGCTCATAGAAGTCGCGGCAGCGCTCGAAAGCCGGAGCTGGTAGTACCACGTGGCCCATGCCCAGTTCGTTGGTGACAAAACCTTTGACGCCCACCGGCGAAACGAAACGGGCGAAATCCTGCAGCGGGCCCCAGAACAGTTCGTGGCGATTGCCATCCGGGTCGCTGAAGTGCACCAGTTCCTGGACCTTGCGCAGCTCCGCTTCGGCGGCGGTGCCACGGGTCACTTGCACGTCGGCCTGTTGCAGCTCGCTGACCGCCTGTTCCAGCGCCGCCTTGCCGGCCACTTCCCAGCCGCAGGCACCGAAGCCATTTTCGGCGCTGTTCAGCACCAGCACGCGGTAATGACGCTCGTCCATCTTCAGGTACAAAAGCTCATCGTCGCCGCTGACCATCATGCCCAACACCTGGCTCGCGTAGTGGCGCCACTGCGCCAGGTCGCTGGATAACAGGGTGACGTAACCCAGACCGCGGATATCCATGGATGCACTCCTCGTTTTTCTCAGGCGGTGCCGCCCTTCGGCGACTGCCGGGGGAGACTTTATGTAGGGCCTATTCAAACGGGTTCGGCGAGGGGCAACATCGTCCAATGGGACTAGCGGATTTGATGGGGTACGCACATCAAAAACTGTAGGAGTGAGCCTGCTCGCGATGGCGGTGTGTCAGGCAACATGGATGTTGAATGTCAGACCGCTATCGCCAGCAGGCTGGCTCCCACAGGGGTTCAGTGGTGTTGCGGGTTTATGCAGGTGGTTCGATTTGATCGAGCACGCGGTTCGCGGTGATTTCCGCGAGCATCACGCTATTGGAAATACCCAGCAGGGCATTGCGATCACCGCCCTCCAGATGACGGTGATGAATTCGTAGTCGTGGTTGACCTTGTATTCTTCTTACAAGCAGCTGGCGATTACATCGAACTCCAA
>NZ_JBFUIC010000168.1:0-9510 GCF_056402075.1 Pseudomonas sp. P4_C3 | reverse complement strand
GATCTGCACCGGGGCAAAGAAGAACACCGGTTGCGGCCCCTCGATGGCCGTCATCTGCGCTTCATCGGTACTGTGCGCAGAGCCAGCGAAGCAACTGTAGACCAGTTGCCCGGCAAAGTGCTGGTGGACCTGATCGCGTAGTCCCAGGTCGCCGGAAAAATCCACGTACAGCGTAGGACGGTCACCGGCGAGGTTGGCCAACTCGGCATAAGACACCACGTATTCGTAACAGCCGAGGTTTTCGACAAATGCTTTGTTGCCGGCGGACGTCAGCGCCACACGCTCCAGTTGCGGATGATTTTGCAGACACACGGCCGTGCCGTAGGCGGTTTTGCTGGACGCGCTGGAGAACACCAGGCGGGTCGCATCGAAAAACCGGTTGTCTTGCAGGAAGTCCGCCAGCATCGATGAAGTCAGAAATAGCGGCTTGAGCAGAATCTGCAGGTTTTCGGTTTCAGGGCTGTAGTACGCATCCCAACTGCAGCGCGTGTATTGGTTGTACGCCGAGGTCAACCCCACGCGGTGCTCGGCCCCATCGTAAAAGCCACGTTCGGTGGCCCGTTCCGGGCGCATCCACAGATGGCTGGCCAGCGGGAAGTAACCGTAGAAACGCTCGCCCACCTTGATGCCTGCCACTGTTGACGCAATGACGTCGGCAAATCCCCAGGCCGGAACATGCCCCCAATCCTCCAGGCCTGTAGGAAAGAATCCCCAATAGTTCATTGAATCGCCATAAGCGGCGTACGTAATGTTGTTGGTGGTCAAGGCGCAACGGTCAATCTTCAAGATCACCTCGCCGGGTGCCGGGATCAGGCTACGTTTTTCCTGCTCGATCCGGCTCTGGTCCAGGGCATTCTTACGGGTAATCAGGCGTGTTAACGTGGTGAAATCCTGCATGTTCGGTCTCCTGCTGCGACACGGTGGCGGGTCACTCAAGAGTAATGACAGCCGATGAAGAGTGGGTTCGGAAACACCAAGGGCAGCTCGCCCACCCTCAATTCCCGCGCCAAGCCGCTGAAACGGCCGAGTCAGGCCCGGGCGATTTTCACCGTCGAGGCCATTTACGAGGCTTTTGTTCGGATTTGGCAGCGTGACGGCTGGTCAGGGCTGACCACCCGTGAAGTGGCATTGGAAGCCGGCGTGGCGATTGGCACGCTGTATGACTATTTCCCGAGCAAGGAAGCCCTGCTGTCGGGGTACATCCGGCATCGCCTGGAGGTACTACTGGCGCAAATGGATCAAAACGTCATCCAGCCAACCGACCTGGACTGGCAAACTCGCATCAAGCGTCTTGTGTGCCTGACCTGCGACCCTGACGATGCCCGACAACCCCTGTTCAACCATGCCGCGTCGCTCATCGAGCATCAGATCGCCGAACCCAAGCATCATCGAAGGGTGTACGAGGAACTGTCGCAAAAATGGCGTGAAGCCTTTGCTGCTTGCCGCGATTTGCCGGTGCAGCCATCAGCACCGACTATTGACGCCTGGGTGATCATGGCTTGGGGCGGTCGCCGCTATTGCGTCACAGCGCAACCGGCAGCGGAGCAAACTGCCGCCTGGCTGTCGGAAATGGAAACGATGATTTGTAGCCGGTTATCCAGCGCTTCGTAGGACAAAGCGCTGGCCAATGAACATCAAACTTTCTTGTGCTGTTCGACCCATTGCCCATAGGCATTGATGAAATTTTGCAGGAACGGCTTGACCGACTCGGACAACTTGCCCGCCTCGTCGAATGCCGAACCGGCGTTCCCCAGATAGGCCTCCGGCTGCTGCATCATCGGCACATTCAGAAACACCATGGATTGACGCAGGTTGTGATTGGCACCAAACCCGCCGACGGCCCCCGGCGAAGCACTGATAACGGCGCCGGGCTTGCCACTCCACGAACTCTTGCCATAAGGGCGAGAACCCACGTCAATCGCATTTTTCAGCGGCGCCGGCACCGATCGATTGTATTCCGGAGTCACGAACAGCACCGCGTCGGAAGAACTCACCTGTTGCCGGAAAGTGCTGTAGGCTGCCGGCGGTGAAGCGCCATCGATGTCTTCGTTATAGAGCGGCAGATCGCCAATTTCGACGATGTTGAGTTTGAGATTGGCCGGCGCCAGTTCTGTCAAAGCCCGTGCGACCTTGCGGTTGATCGATTCCTTTCTCAAGCTGCCGACCAAGACGGCGATCGTATAGACGTTGCTCATGGGAGATTCTCGACTGTCCGATAGGAAGAGCTTGTAGTTATAGATGACGATTCAAGCAGCGGGCGACTGAAAACGCCGTCCCTGACTATTTTTTTCCTGTAGGAAAACTTACCTCGCTCAAGCACGGTCTACAGTGCCGCAAATTGAGTGATTTATCTCCAGAGGTTCTAAGCAGATGGCAGCAGTACTCGTCGGTCAGTTCCATGCAAGAGACGCGGAAGGCCGTATATATTCGGTGCACGAGTTCCAGGACTCCACCCCGGCGGTAGACGGTTCAGGCCCCGTCACCACCTACAAGCTGGCCATTGGCGACCGTGTCAACAAGGTCGACGACAATGAATTCATGCTGGTGCAAACCGGCGTAACCATTACCCGCGAACCGCAAACCGCCAGCGTTTCATAACCCGTCGTTATGAGCAGAAGTCATATGCGCGGACTTGGGGTAGGATTCAGCCACTGACTCCTCCACCTGCTGAACATGGACTTCACGCATGCGCTTACGCCATATCGAAGTGATCCAGGCGCTCTTGCAGACCGGTCACCTGGGCACCGCCGCCGAATGGCTGCAGTTGCCGGTGGCCGAAGTCGAGCGTTTGCTGCGCGACGCCGAGGATCAGTTGGGTTTCATGCTGTTCGCCAGCGTACGCGGGCGATTGCAGGCCACCCGCGAAGCGCGGGAATTGCAGGTGGAAATTGCCCGGGTCTACGACGCGCTCGAACCGGTGCAGCGCCTGGCCAACAGCCTCAGGCAATACCTGGCGCCGCCGCTGCGCATCATCTGCACCCCGCCTCTGGCTAACCAATTGTTACCACACAGCATCGCCGCCCTGCGCCGACGCCTGCCCGACGCACCTTGCACACTGCTGAGCCAGCCCACCCGCGACATCGTCAGAAGCCTGCTGCTGCGTGAAAGCGATCTGGGCCTGAGCCTGCATGACCCCGATCACGCCGRCCTCGATTGCCAGGTAATTGCCCAGGGCAAACTCCAGCTGCTCGCCCCCCATGGCTGGCTGCAACCGAAACAGAAATACATTTCACTGCAGGATCTGGCCGGCCAATCGATGATCGGACTGGAGGGGCAAGACCCGCTGAGCCCGGCACTGGAAAACAAACTGCACGGCTTGCGCCCTGCTCCGGTGATTCAAACCCGGGTCCAGACGCATCAGATGATGCGCAGCATGGTCGAGGCCGGCGAAGGCCTGGCCATCGTCGACCCCTTCACCGCCCTCGGCGCCAAAGCCTCGGGGCTGGACGCCTGCCCGCTCGCGCCAGCCGTGCCGATCAGTCTCTACGCCTTGTCGCTGAAAAACGTCGAACCGTCTCCGGCGGTTCAGGCATTGTTGGCCATCGTCACGGAACAAGCCGCGGCGATGCTGACGAACTGAGCAGATTTTCCAACGGATTTTCGAACATTCGATACCAGAACAGCGCCACTTCGGCGGTGTTCGGATCGATGCCGCGATAGCGCAGATGGTCGATCCCGCCCATCACGTAACCGCAACGCTCATAGAGCCTGCAGGCCCCCAGGTTGTTGTTCTGGGTTTCGAGCATGATGCCCGGGAGCTTTTTCTTGCGGCTCCAGAATTGCGCCACATCCAGCAAGGCCTTGGCCACACCGTGCCGTCGGGCCGGTGCATGCACCGCCAGTTCGTCGATATGGGCAAAGCCGTTCCAGTTGGTGCTGACCACCAGATGCCCCACGGGCTGGTCATCCAGATAGGCCATGAAAATCGCGCTGTCGGCGGCATCGCGAAAGCTGCTGAATTCCTCGGGGTCGATGCCGTAGCACTTGCGATAAGGCGTGATCGGGGTGACCGGCCACTGTGCCACCGGCTTGCCTATTTCGGCCGCACCGTAGGCCGCGACTTCAAAACTGAAATCACTGCCCCAGATATAGGCGGCAAAACCCTCGTCGGCAACCCGTACCGACAACCCTGGGAAATTCGGATTTATAACCGGCTGCATACTGGGAAAGGTCCTCATTCCTTGATGCAATCGACGGTGTAGCACCGTCCACTGCCCTGATCTTCGTGTTGCAATCCGTGCACATCAGCAACGAACCCCGGAAAACTGCTATCGAACGTGCGGGCAAACGCCAGGTAATCGATGATCGAGCGGGTCGACTCGGTAAAGCGCTCGCCCGGCATGATCAGCGGAATGCCAGGTGGATACGGCACCAGCATCACCGCCGCGATCCGCCCGGCCAGCGCATCGATCGACACGGCTTCGACTTCACCCCGCACCAATTGATCATAGGCGTCCGCCGGCTTCATCGCGACTTCCGGCAGTACGGTGTACATGCGTTTGAGGTGCCTGGCGGTGGCATTGCTGCGATAACAGGCATGCAACTGATCGCACAGATCACGCAAGCCCATGCCCTGATAGCGCGCGACATTCTCTTGCGCCACGCAAGGCAGGCAACTGGCCAGACTGACGTTGGCGTCATAGCTGCGCTTGAACTCCAGCAATTCGGTGAGCAGCGTGCTCCACTTGCCTTTGGTGATACCCATGGAAAACAACACCAGGAACGAATACAGCCCGGTCTTCTCAACCACCAGGCCACGCTCCCAAAGGAACTTGCTGACCACCGCCGCCGGAATCCCGTGCTCGCTGAGGGCGCCACCGGCCGTCAGCCCCGGCATCACCAGCGTGACCTTGATCGGGTCGAGCAGCACATAATCGTCGGTCACGCCGCCAAAGCCGTGCCAGTCGGCATCGGGTTGCAGCAACCAGTCCTCGGTGACGACCCGCTCGATGCCTTCCGCCGACGGCGGTTGCCAGATCGAAAACCACCAGTCATCCGCGGCAATGTGCTGTCGCAAGTTAGCCAGCGCCCGGCGAAAACTCAGGGCTTCGTCGAACATTTCCTGCAACAGCGAACGCCCGGCCGGTCCTTCCATCATCGCCGAAGCCACATCCAGCGAGGCAATGATGCCGTACTGCGGCGAGGTCGAGATGTGCATCATGAACGCTTCGTTGAAGCGATCCCGGTCCAGTTGCCGCGCGCCGCCATCGCGCACGTGAATCATCGACGCCTGACTGAAAGCCGCCAGCAACTTGTGGGTGGAATGGGTGGTAAACACCAACGGGCTGTCTTCATCACGGGACGTGCCCATGCCGTAGCGCCCGGCAAAAAACTCATGAAACGCCRCATAGGCGTACCAGGCCTCGTCGAAGTGCAGCACCTCGACGCTATTGCCCAGTTGCTGCCTGATCAGCTCGGCGTTGTAGCAGAGGCCGTCATACGTCGAATTGGTCACCACCGCGAGCTTGACCTTCGGTGCACGGCCCTTGGTCAGCGGACTGGCGTCGATCTTGGCCTGGATCGATTCGCGGCTGAACTCGCTCAGGGGAATCGGACCGATGATCCCCAGCTCATTACGCTCCGGACACAAGTACAGCGGGATCGCGCCGGTCATGATGATCGAGTGCAGCACCGACTTGTGGCAATTGCGATCCACCAGCACCAGGTCATCGCGGGCGACCACCGAGTGCCAGACAATCTTGTTGGCCGTGGAGGTGCCATTGATCACGAAAAAGGTGTGATCGGCGCCGAAATTTCGTGCTGCACGGGCCTCGGCTTCAGCCAGGGGACCGGTGTGGTCGAGTAAAGAACCGAGCTCCGGCACCGACACCGAAAGGTCCGAGCGCAGGGTGTTTTCCCCAAAAAACTGGTGAAACGCCTGCCCGACCGGACTCTTGTGATACGCCACGCCACCGCCGTGACCGGGGGTGTGCCAGGAATAGTTGGAATCCGCGGTGTGTTGCACCAAAGCCTTGAAAAATGGCGGCAACAGTCCATCGAGGTATTTGCGCGCGGCGCGGGCCACCTGTCGGGCGAGAAAGGGCACGGTGTCTTCAAACAGGTAAAGAATGCCGCGCAACTGATTGAGCTCGGCCATGGCGTCGGCAGGCGCGTTTTCCAGGGTCACTGTTTCGCCCAAGGCGAAGATCGGCAGATCCGGTGCACGCACTCGCGCCAGACCGATCAGTTCGGCCATGTTTTGCAACAAATGGGAGTGGCTGCTGGCGTCCTCGGAGGCAATCAACATGCAGGACAGGCCATGGTAAGTCGACGCCACCAATCGTCCTTCGGTGTAGTCCACCGCCGAAACGACACTGAACCCTTCCTGCTCCAGCTCCCGGGCAATCCCCCGCACGCGGTCGCCAGCGACGCTGTCGGCCTTGATGTCGCGATGGACAATCAGGACCGGGAATTTCAAATCTTTATACATGAGGCTCAGTGTCCTGAGGCGGCAGACCATAGCCTGCCAATCACCTCAGGGTAGAGTGTTGCAGAGGATGTGGCGAGTGTCGCGCCCTGAAATGGGTCATCGGATGCATGCCAGCGGCGCGGCTATTCGAAGATCCTTTCGAAACATCTACGCCTGCGCTTCAGCCTCAGCCAGCTGCACCCACAACGCCGGAGCACCTGCGGATTTGCCGATGATTTCCAGGCGCGCCGCGTGGCGGGCCTGGTCGTCTTCGCTGGCGCGGATGATGCGCGTCGGCTGGCGATCTGCTGGCAAACGGCGGATCTCGGTGGCCGAATTGTCCGCCCCTTCACCGGAGCCATTGCCATCGGAGGCGTTACCGGCCAGGGACAGACTGGTCTGCCCCCCGGTCATGGTCAGGTAGACGTCGGCGAGAATCTCGGAGTCGAGCAAGGCGCCGTGCAGTTCACGGCCGGAGTTGTCGACACCATAGCGCTTGCACAATGCGTCGAGGCTGTTGCGCTGCCCCGGGTGACGTTCCCGGGCCATCATCAGGGTGTCGAGGATCGAGCAGTGCTGCGTGATGTCCGCGCGGTCCTGCTGCCCCATCAGGGCGAATTCGTTGTTGATGAAGCCAACGTCGAACGCCGCGTTATGGATGATCAGCTGTGCGCCCTTGATGAACTCGAAGAATTCTTCGGCCACTTCGGCAAAACGCGGCTTGCCCACGAGGAATTCGTTGGTGATGCCGTGGACGCCGATGGCACCCTCGTCACTTTCGCGATCGGGTTGCAGGTACACGTGAAAGTGCCGGCCCGTCAGGCGTCGGCCGATCAACTCGACACAACCGATTTCGATAATCCGGTGGCCGTCGGTCACCGGCATGCCGGTGGTTTCGGTGTCGAGTACAACGGATCTGGTGGCCATCAGTGCTCAGCTCTCAATCGGTCAATCGTGCAAAAGCGCGAATCTTAACATGCTCGCGGGCCATCGCCATTGCGCTGCTGTGAACACAATCCTTGTAGGAGCTGCCGAAGGCTGCGATCTTTTGATCTGGCTTTTGATTTTTTGCGGCCTGAAAAAGATCAAGATCAAAAGATCGTCCGATCGCGGCCCGAGCCTTCGGCAGCTCCTACGGCAGACATTGCGATCAGCCCTGCTTGTACCCGCGCACTTCATCGACGCCACGGTTGGCCAACTGGTCGGCTCGCTCGTTGCCGTGATGGCCAATGTGTCCGCGCACCCATTTCCAGGTGACCTTGTGGCGGTTGACCTGCTCGTCGAGCAACTTCCACAGGTCAGCATTCTTCACCGGCTCCTTCGCCGCGGTTTTCCAGCCGCGCTTCTTCCAGTTGTCCATCCACTCGTTGATGCCTTTCATCACGTACTGGGAGTCGGTCACCAGCAGCACCTCGCAGGGACGCTTGAGTTCTTCCAGGCCACGGATTGCACCCATCAGTTCCATGCGGTTGTTGGTGGTATTGGCTTCGCCGCCCCAGAGTTCCTTTTCGACGCCCTTGCACACCAGCAGTGCGCCCCAGCCGCCAGGGCCAGGGTTGCCCTTGCAGGCGCCGTCGGTGAACAGTTCTACGCTATCGCTCATGCCAATCTATCCAGAAAATGCGCTGGCCCGCCGATCGCTGATCGACGACGCCCGAAGCCGGGACAGGCCCGGCCGCAAATGAAAAGTGTGTATTACGGTTCGATGTTGCGACGGTTGACCTTGGCCATCGGCAAAGGAATCAACTTGCCCTTCGGCTCGCGCCGCTCCTGACGGACCGGTCGCAGGCCCACCACGATCTTGCGCGCCACCAATAAATAGAAGCCGCCGCCCGACAATTGCCAGTCACCGGCCTTGCGCTCCCAACCGGCCAGTCGGGTCTGCCACGCCGGTGACGCAAGCGGCGGACGATAGCACCCGAAGCGGCGTTTCTCCAGCGCGAAGCCCAGCAGGTTCAGCCAGTCCGCGACCCGTGACGGCGAAATGCAGCGTGCCTTGCGCAACGCATCCTGGGCAAACACATGCCGCAGACCCCAAGTGCTCCAGGGATTGATGCCGATGATCAGCAAATGCCCGCCGGGCCGTACGCTGCTGGCCGCCTCGCGAAGCAAACCATGGGGCGACAGGCAGAAATCCAGACCATGCTGCAGCACCACCACATCGGCAGCATGTTCGCTCAACGGCCAGGCCTGTTCCTCGCAGACGATCTCGACCCCCGGCAACGGCGCGCCAAGGCGCACATTGCGCTGCACCTGCGGCGCTGACGGCGGGGTCTGGGCCGAGGGGCCGTAATGCACCAGATAGCCACCAAAGAACCGCCCGAGCTCGTCTTCGAGCATGCGCCGCTCTTCGTCCAGCAGAAATTGCCCGATCGGACCTGCCAGCCACTCGCGGGCCGCGCTGATCAACGCGAGCCAGTCAGGATCAGCCTGTGCGAACGCTTTATCAGTCATTGCATTCTCCAACACGCCAGGAAGTTCTAAGATGCGCTATTGTTTTCCGCTTGGCGAATCCGACGATGATACAGATCACTGCCCTGCCCGCCTTTACCGACAACTACATCTGGTTGTTACAAGACCGCGACACCAAGCGCTGCGCGGTCGTCGATCCGGGTGATGCCGCCCCGGTACAAGCCTGGCTCGCGGCCAATCCGGGTTGGGTACTGAGTGATATTTTGATCACTCACCACCATCATGACCACGTCGGCGGCGTCGAATTGCTGAAGAAAGCGACAAGCGCGAAGGTCTCTGGCCCGGCCAGCGAAAAGATCCCGGCGCGGGACGTTGCGCTCAAAGACAACGACAAGGTCAGCGTGCTCGGCCTGGACTTCGATATCTTCGCGGTCCCCGGCCACACCCTGGGGCATATCGCCTATTACCATCACGGCTTGCTGTTCTGCGGCGACACACTGTTTGCCGCCGGCTGCGGACGCTTGTTCGAAGGCACTCCACAGCAAATGTACAGCTCGCTGACACGCCTCGCCGGGTTGCCGGACGATACGCTGGTCTACTGCACCCACGAATACACCCTCAGCAACCTGAAGTTTGCCGCGGCCGTCGAACCGAACAACCCGGACACCGCCGAACGCCTGGCCAAAGTC
>NZ_JBFUIC010000167.1:0-9571 GCF_056402075.1 Pseudomonas sp. P4_C3 | reverse complement strand
TAGGTGGGATGTAGGAGCTGCCGAAGGCTGCGATCTTTTGCTTTTGTTGCCAGAGCCGATGTCTTCGCGAGCAAGTCGGATCGCCGCACCGCCGCTCCCACAGGGTTCAGCGCAATCCCTGTGGGAGCGAGCTTGCTCGCGATGAGCGCGATGCGCTCGCTTTTTAAACAGCCTCTTTCTTCGGCTCGCGAATCTTGTACCAGGCCACATACAGCGCTGGCAAAAACAGCAGCGTCAGCAAGGTGGCGATGACGATCCCGCCGATCATTGCATAGGCCATCGGCCCCCAGAACACTTCCCGGGCAATCGGGATCATCCCCAGGCTCGCGGCGGCTGCCGTCAGCAGGATCGGCCGGCGTCGGTGTTCAGTGGCCTCGACCACCGCGTCCCACGGCTCATAGCCTTTATTCTCGTACTCATCGATCTGGGTCACCAGRATCACCGAGTTACGGATGATGATACCGATCAGCGCCAGAATCCCCAGGATCGCCACGAAGCCCATTGGCGTTCCGGTTGGCACCAACGCCAGCACCACGCCGATCAAGCCCAGTGGCGCGACGCTGGCGACCAGGAACATCTTCTGCACGCTGTGCAACTGGATCATCAGGAACGTGGCCATCAAGAACAGCATCAACGGCACAACCTTGGCAATCGGCCCCTGGGCCTTGCCGCTTTCCTCCACCGTACCACCGGTGGCGACCTTGTAACCCGCCGGCAGTTTGGCAGCGAAAGCGTCGATGGACGGCTTGAGGATTTTCACCAGGTCCGTCGGCTGGATCTCGTCGCGTATCGCCGCCTTGATGGTGATGGTCGGCAGGCGATCCCTACGCCATACCAACGGCTGCTCCAGTTCGTAGCGCACCGTGGCGAACGCCAGCAACGGAATCGACGTGCCGCTAGGCGTGACGATTTGCAGGTTCTGCAGGGTTTCCGGCGTACCGCGTTCGGAATCTACCGCGCGACCGACCACGTTGATCAGGTAGATGTCGTCGTCGACCTGGGTCACCGCCTGGCCACTGACGATGCCGTTCATCAGGTTGGCCACATCCTCGGAAGACAACCCCAACTGCCGCGCCTTGTCCTGGGCGATGTCGATGCGCAGGACTTTGCCCGGTTCGTTCCAGTCGTAGATGATCTCGCCAACGTGCGGGTTCTTGTCCAGCTCGGTGGCCAGGTCGATGGCATGGCGGCGCACCTGATCGACGTCTTTGCCGCTGACCCGGTACTGGATCGGACGCCCTACCGGCGGGCCCATTTCCAGTGCCTGGACATAACTGCCGATGCCGACGAAGTCGTTGCGCAAGCGCTCGCGAAGCTTCTGCATCATGGCTTCACGGGTATGGCCTTTGCTGACGATCACCAACTGCGCGTAGAACGGGTTTTGCAGTTGTTGGTCCAGTGGCAGATAGAAGCGGATCGCGCCCTGACCGACATAGGTGCTCCAGCGCACGATGTCCGGATCGTCCTTGAGCGTGGCCTCGAGTCGATCGACGGCCCGGCGGGTTTCGTCGAGCGAGGCGTTTTGCGGCAGGTTCAGGTCCACCAGGATTTCAGGACGATCCGAAGACGGGAAGAACTGGTTCTGCACGTAGCGCATGCTGAACAGCGCCAGCACAAAACACAGCACCGTAATGCCAATGGCCCACCAGCGATTGCGCATGCACCACAGCAGCCCGCCGTTGAACGCCTTGCCGATGCGCCCGGGTTCGCCTTCGTGGGGTTTCACGTTGGTGCTGAGGATGTGCACGCCGATCACCGGCGCAAACAGCACCGCCACCACCCACGACACCAGCATCGCACAGGCAATCACCGCAAACAGGGTGTAGGTGTATTCACCGGCGGAGCTGGCGTTCAAGCCGATCGGCACGAAGCCCGCGACGGTGACCAGCGTACCGGTGAGCATCGGGAACGCCGTGGAGGTGTAGGCGAAGGTCGCCGCCTGCTCCTTGGTCTCGCCCAATTCCAGACGCGTGACCATCATCTCCACGGTGATCATCGCGTCGTCCACCATCAGGCCGAGGGAAATGATCAGTGCGCCAAGGGAGATCCGCTGCATGGTAATGCCGCTGTACTCCATGAACACGAAGACCAACGCCAGCACCAACGGGATCGAGCACGCCACCACCAGCCCGGCACGCACACCGAGGCTGATGAAGCTAACCACCAGCACGATGATCACCGCTTCGAACAGCGCACGGGTAAAGCCGCCGACGGCCTCTTCCACCACCACGGCCTGATCCGAGACGTTGTAGATGCCAACACCCACCGGCAGGTCGGCGGTCAGTTGTTCGATACGCTCGTGCAAGGCCTTGCCGAACGCCTGGACATTGCCACCCTTTTGCATGGCAATCGCCAGGCCGATGGCCTGTTTACCGTTGTAGCGGAATTCCGGCGAGGCCGGATCGACATAGCCGCGACTGATTTCGGCAATGTCGGCCAGACGATAGTAGCGGTCGTTGAGCTTGAGGTTGACCTCGGCCAGGTCTTTCTCCGAAGCGAACTTCCCTGAAGTGCGCACCGAAATCCGCTCCGGCCCGGCCTCGATGACACCTGCCGGGGTCACGGCGTTCTGGGTTTGCAGGCTCTGCACCACCTGACGCTGATCGATGCCCAGCGCGGCGAGTTTGCGCGTGGAGAAGTTCAGGTACAGCACTTCGTCCTGCTGGCCGACCATCTCGATCTTGCCCAGCCCCGGCACGCCGCGAATTTCCATGCGCGCCTGTTCCACGTAGTCGCGCAACTGACGCAGGGTCAGGCCGTCGGCGGTGAAGGCGTAGATCGAGCCGAAGACGTCACCGAACTCGTCGTTGAACGACGGCCCCTGTATGCCTTGCGGGAACTGGTATTTGATGTCGTTGATCTTCTTGCGCACCTGGTACCAGATTTCCGGGATGTCCTTGGCACTGGTGGTGTCGCGCAGGTACACGTACACAGTGGACTCACCGGGGCGCGTGTAGCTTTTCACATAGTCGAGGGAGTCGAGTTCTTCGAGCTTTTTCTCGATCCGGTCAGTGATCTGCTTGAGGGTTTCCTCCTGGGTCGCCCCCGGCCATTTGCTCTGGATCACCATGGTTTTGATGGTGAACGAAGGGTCTTCTTCGCGCCCCAGGTTGAAGTACGAGAACACACCCATCAGCAATGCGACGAACATCAGATACCAGATGAACGACTGATGCTTGAGGGCCCACTCCGAGAGATTGAAAGGCCCTTTCATTGACTGTCCTCGTCGATTTTCACTTGTTGCCCCGGCTTGAGACTGTTCACGCCCGCACTGACCACCCGCTCGCCGTTCTTCACGCCGCCGGCCAGCACCACGGTGCTGTCGGTACGGCTGATCACGGTGATGTCACGGGGAGAGACGGTTTTACTCTGTGCATCGATCACCCAGATGCGTGGCTTGCCATCGACCTCCTGCAGCGCGGTGAGCGGCAACTCGATGCGCGGCTTGATCGCCGAGCTCAGGGTGACGCTGATGGCCGTACCCAAGCGGAAGCCCTGTGGCGTTTCGGCCAGGGTCAGGCGGGCGCGACGGGTGCGTGTGGCGCTTTGAGCCTTGGGTTCGATTTCGCGGATGATGGCGGTGGTGTTGATGCTTGGATCAAGTTGTGCAGCAACCAGGAACACCACATCGCTGGGCAGTTGATCGACCAGGGTATCGGGCAGGTCGATCACCGCTTCCTTGATGTCCGGCTGCGCCAGGGTCACCACTTGCTGACCGGCCGTCACCACTTGCCCGGCCTCGGCGCTCCACGCGGTGACCACGGCTTTATGGTCGACACGCAACTCGGTGTAGCCCAGTTGGTCCTTGCTCTGGTTGACGGCTGCCCGGGCCTGATCGAGGGAGGCCTGGGTGGTTTTCAGGTCCGTGTTGGCCTCGTCGAGTTGTGCTTGCGCGCCGACCCCGCGGTCAAACAAGGCTTGCTGACGCTGGGCAGTGGCCTTGGCGTTGATCAGTTGCGCCTGGATTTTCGCCAGATCGCCCTGGGCCGAGCGCAATTGGTTCTGCTGATCTGAAGGATCGAGGGTGGCGAGCAATGTGCCCTTCTCGACCTCGGCGCCGACATCGACGTTACGACTGGCGATTCGCCCGCCCACGCGGAACCCGGTATTGCTTTCATAGCGTGCCTGGATACTGCCGGCGAAGCGACCCAGGTCCTCTTCGCTCAAGGCCTGGACCTTGATCGATAGCACCGGCCGTACCGGCGCCGGCGGCGGTTCGCTCTTGGAACAGGCGCTCAGCACCAGCCCGATGGACAACGCCCATAAAGGCTTCATGGCTTTGCTCCCCACGTCAGGTCCTTGTAAGTGTTTTCGGCAATCTCGACTTCCATGTCCGGGTGCAACAGTTGCCCGCCCGCGATGATGACTTTGTCCCCGTCCTTCAACCCGCCACTGATGATGACCTTGCCCGTCAGGTAGCGGCTGACCGTCACCGAATGCAATTGCGCCTTGCCCTTGTCGTCGACAATCCAGACAGCAGGATTGCTGATGTTTTTGGTCAGCGCCGACCACGGCAACTCGATGACCGGCTTGCCCGATCCCCTGGCTGTGGCACTCACCACCGAACCCAACTGCATGCCGTCGGGCAGTTTGTCGAGGCCGACCTTGACCTGCACGGTTCCGGATTGCGCCGACACCGACGGGGTGATTTCGCGTACGGTGCCGGTGGTTTTGATCGCAGGGTTGTCGAGCAAGCTGAGGACAATGGTGTGATCTCCCGGCTTCTCGGCCAGCAGCGATTCATAGACATTGAACACCGCATCCCGGTCGCCGTCCCGGGCCAGGCTGAAGATCGGCATCGTCGCCTGCACCACCTGGCCGACTTCCGCCTGACGCTCGGTAATGATCCCCGGCGCATCGGCAATCAGCGCCGTATAGCTCAACTGATCCCTGGCATTGGCCAACTGCGCCTGGGCCGCGCTCAGGGCGCTCTGGCTGCTGTGCAAGGCGGCCTGAGCAGAGTCATATTCGCTCTGGCTGGTGTAGCCCTTGGGCAAGAGTTTTTGCTGACGTACGAACGCCAGCTCGCTCTGCTTCACCCGCGCCTGTTCGGCGACCACTTGTGCCTGGGCCGAGTCGACATTGGTCTGCAGATCCTTGGGATCGAGCCGGGCGAGCACTTGCTTGGCGGTCACACGATCACCGACGTCAACCGAACGCTGGATGATCTTGCCACCGACGCGGAAAGACAGCTCCGTCTGTACCCGCGCCTGGATATCACCGGTGAGGGTGACCGAGGCCGCGTAATCCGCTGGCTTGACGACCTGCACGAACACCCGTGGCAGGTATTCCTGTACGGGCTTTTTCTCCTCGCAAGCCGTTAGCAGGGTGACGACACTCAAGGCCATGACTACTTTCAATCCGGGAACCGCCATGCAAACTCCTTGGCCTTTTTATGGACAACTCGACAGAGAGCTTAGAACAGGATTTCAACGGCGCACGCTCCCTTTATGAAGAAACAATTCATAACGTTTTCCCCAAAAAACACGTGTCATAGACGCCTGCACGTACCTGAAAATGAGCCCGCTCGATCTCGCCTCAGGAACAAATATGCTCAAGACCCTCGCGGTGGCCAATTACCGCTCGATCAACAAATTGGTGATCCCGCTGGGCCGGCTGAATCTGATCACCGGCCCTAATGGCAGCGGTAAATCCAACCTTTACCGTGCACTGCGCCTGCTGGCGGAAACCGCTCAGGGCGGCGTGGTCAATGCGCTGGCCCGCGAAGGTGGGCTGAATTCGACCTTCTGGGCGGGCCCGGAAACCATCACCCGGCGTATGCGCAATGGCGAAGTGCCCGTCGAGGCCACGGTGCGCCAGGGCGTCAAACGCCTGCGGCTGGGGTTTGCCGGGGAAGATTTTGGCTACTCGATCAGCCTGGGCCTGCCCGATTCCAATGGCCATTTCATGCTCCCCGGGCACAGTTCGCCCATACCGTCACGCTTCGGCCTCGACCCGCAGATCAAGCGCGAATGCCTCTGGGCTGGAGCGTTCTATCGTCCGGCCAGTCTGCTGGTCGATCGTGACGGCCCAATGATCCGCGCCCGCGCCGATCGCAAGTGGGATGTGCTGGCGCAGCACACGCCGATGTTCGACAGTCTGTTCGATCAGGTCGGCAGCTTGCGCAGTTCGCCGGAAGTGCTGGAGATGCGCGAGTTCATCCGCCGCTGGCGCTTTTACGATCACTTTCGCAGCGACACCGACGCCCCGGTGCGCCAGCCGCAACTGGGCACCCGCACGCCGGTGCTGCACCACGACGGACGCGACCTGGCGGCGGCCTTGCAAACGATCATCGAAATCGGCGATCCCGAGGCATTGCGAGCCGCGATCAGCGACGCGTTTCCCGGCGCCAGGCTGGCTATCGAACCGCTGCCGGGCGGGCGCTTCGCCATCGAGTTTCATCAGGAGGGGTTGTTGCGGCCGTTGTCGGCGGCGGAGTTGTCGGACGGGACGTTGCGCTATTTGCTGCTGGTCGCCGCACTGCTGACACCACGGCCGCCGACACTCATGGTGTTGAACGAGCCGGAAACCAGCCTGCATCCGGATCTGCTGCCGGCGCTGGCGCGCTTGATCATCCGCGCCTCCGGGCAGTGCCAGGTGTGGGTGGTGTCCCATGCCCGGCGATTGATTTCGGCATTGCAGCAAGACCCCGACTGCAACTGCATCGTGCTGGAGAAAGATCTTGGCCAGACCGCAATTGTCGGCCAGCGCATGCTGGATGAACCGGCATGGTATTGGCCGGATTGAACGACGCGTGATTTGCCGGGACGCCAGTCTGAGCAATCCATCGCCCCAAAAAAAACGCCGACGCTAAATCAGCCGTCGGCGTTTGAAACCTTAAAGGGGTTTGCTTCGCGAATCAGAACGCCGGCAGTACCGCGCCGCTGTACTTCTTCTCGATGAATGCTTTCACTTGCGGGCTGGTCAGGGCCTTGGCCAGTTTCTGGATGGCAACGCTGTCCTTGTTGTCCGGACGGGCCACCAGGAAGTTCACGTAAGGCGAATCGGCACCTTCGATTACCAGGGCGTCTTTAGCCGGGTTCAGACCCGCTTCCAGTGCGTAGTTGGTGTTGATCATGTCCAGGTCGACCTGATCCAGCACACGCGGCAACATCGCGGACTCAAGCTCCTTGAACTTGAAGTTGTGCGGGTTCTTGGCGATGTCTTTCGGGGTCGACACGGCGTTTTTCGGGTCTTTCAACTCGATCAGGCCAGCCTTCTGCAGCAGGATCAGGGCACGGCCGCTGTTGCTGCCTTCGTTCGGGATGGCAATGGTCGCGCCATCTTTGAGCTCAGCCAGGGTTTTGACTTTCTTCGAGTAGCCGCCGAAAGGTTCAACGTGCACGCCAATCACGGTTTCAAGGTGAGTGCCTTTGCCTTCGTTGAAGCTCTTCAGGTACGGCAGGGTCTGGAAGTAGTTGGCGTCCAGACGCTTCTGGTCGACCTGCACGTTCGGCTGAACGTAGTCGGTGAAGACTTTGATTTCCAGGTCCACGCCTTCTTTGGCGAGGGTTGGCTTGATCAGCTCGAGAATCTCGGCGTGTGGGACCGGGGTCGCGGCAACCACCAGTTTCTCGCCAGCCTGGGCCAGGCCCGCGGTCAGGGCAGCTGCCAGTGCGGTGAACAACAGAACCTTTTTCATGCAGTGTCCTTATCGAAAATCACAGTCGCTTGTGGCGACGGCTTGAAAACGAGAGTGCCAGTGAAGTGCTATCGCTGGTGTGAAGCGGACAATACCGAGATTTTTTATTCCCGGACAATAACTTTTATTCGCTTTGATATTCCATTTTGAAAGAATCTAACTCACTGGTCATCATTGCTCAATTGCAGCGCAGTTTGAGGATCTGCTCGGCAATCTCATGGGTAAATGACTCCAGAGCGTCCACCACATCTCTTCGAGTCTCCTGAGCACTGAAATCCTCGGCCAGTGACGGCCAGCTTTTTTGAAGAATTGCGTCGACTTTGGCGGCGTACTTTTCCGAATTCGCGGCCACGAACGCTGATGTAGCAGCGATACTCGCCCCACTGATTACCGTTTTTACCGTCAACACGTTATTGAGCCGGCTCTGCAATTTGACGGTACTTTTCACCGCCTCATTTGCCGTAGAAGCAGCGGCATATAGACGCCGCCCAGCGGCTGCGCGCGCGCCCCCTCGTTGTGCAGTCGCCACGTACTCCAGGGAGCGCACACTTTTCGTCAACGCAAAGCCAATGCCTTTACTGCCAATTTTTGCAACCGCGGTGGCCCCGAGCGACACCACTCCCAGCGCTATCGACGAGTAGGTCAATAGCTGGGCGCCAACGGTATCCGGGGCCAGCTCATCGACAACCGCCGAGGCAATTGAAACCGTCGCGGAAATGACCTCCAGCGTTAACAAGGCGAAGGCGTTAGCCGAGATCGGTACGAGTGGTGCGGTTGCGCCCATGGTAACGACTGTCAGGGCAATCGCGGCGGCAGCCAGGGCGGCGCTCACACCGATTTTCACCCACCCCAAGGTCGAGATATGCCCGGTGGGATCCTTGAGATTGACCGGATCTCCCAGACAATAGGCATAGGCATTGATGCCGCCATCCTCAAAGGGGCTCCAACTGTCGGGGCTGTGAAATCGCATCAATCGGGGGTTGTAGGCCCGATAACCCCTGCCGAGCAGATAGCACCCGGTTGACGGGTCCAGTCGCTCACCCTGAAACCCCAGCAGGGCGCCAAGTCCGCTCGATGCGGGGCGATCACCATAAGGAAGACAAGACAAAACAGATTCGTCTTGAGATCCAAGGCGCGCAAGGGCCGTGCCCTGACCATCCGTGACAAACAAGACAACGTCGTCACCTTGCTGCTCGGCCAAGGACTTGCCGTCGCCTGACAACAGACTGCGTCGGTGGTTACCGGCCACTTCGCTGCACAGTGCATGCTCGCTATAGAAAAGCCTGATCAGCTCTCCGGATTCGGCAGCCACCGCATGCAATTGATCTTCGCCGTCGAATTGATAATGCGCACGACCGCCAGCGCTGGCCACACTTTCGAGCCGACTCAGCGTGTCATATCTGAACGTGCGCCCTTGGTTATCGTTGAGCAGATTACCGTTGGCATCGTATTCGAAGCTCACTTGCCCGGGTTGATAGTGCGCGTGACTGTGAGTCAGTGAACTCAACTGGGTTTTATCAGGGCGATCGTAGGAAAACCTGCACAGGTTCACCTCCCCATCGAACCCCGTACGCACCGTCAACAGGTTATCGAGGTAGTCGTAGGTGAATTCCTGAAAATCAATGCGTTTTCCCCAGGCATCGATCGGTGCCTGCGTGCCCTCACAGTCATAGCGCTTCAGGCGCCCGCGCCTGTCGTAGGCGAAGGTTTCTGTACGTGATTGCGTACCGGACACCAACGATCGCTGTTGAAGTTTGTCATCGGCCCCAAACACTTGAAGGATTTCCAGGCGAGATCCGTCGCCGAACTGCGAAATACGCTGGATCTCACGACCGAATTCATCGTGATTCAAGGCGGTCGTCAACGAACGTTTCGAGGCGGTGTCCTCGACACTCAATGTCAGCAACTGGCCCCGGGCACCGTAGGTGT
>NZ_JBFUIC010000166.1:0-9607 GCF_056402075.1 Pseudomonas sp. P4_C3 | reverse complement strand
GGGGGAGATCAAGGTCGGTAGCCTGTTGTTCAACGGCAGCGAGGAGCTCAAGGGCTTGCAACTGGCGGCGCACTGGACGGCGGCCGGTTTGAGGATCGATTCGGTGGCGTTGCAGCGCGATGACCTGAGCCTGAACCTGTCCGGCCTGCTGCAACCCTCCGGTAACTGGCCCCTCAGTGCCGAAGGCAAGCTGACCCTGTTGTCGACGCCTGAGCCCTTGGCGCTGGCGCTGAAAGTCGACGGCGACCTGCTCAAGACTCTGAACCTGAAAGCCGACAGCAGCGGTTACCTCAACGGGCAACTGACCGGCGAACTGCAACCGCTGGTGGAAAACCTGCCGGCCAAGGTGCGGATCACCGCCGATGGCTTCAAGCCCGGTGCCGATCTGCCGGACACCCTGCAACTCAATCAGCTTGAGCTCACGGGTTCCGGCGACTTGATGAACGGCTACGCGCTGCTCGGCAAAGCCACGCTACCCGCCGAGCAAGGGCCAGTCGCCCTGGCGCTGCAAGGCAAGGTCGACGCCAAGGGTGCGCAGATCGCCGCGCTGGACCTGACCGCCAACGACAAGCAAAGCCTCAAGCTCACAGGGCTTGTGGATTGGAGCAAGGGCCTGAGCGCCGAGGCGAAGATTGACTGGCTGGACTTCCCGTGGCACAGGCTCTATCCGCTCATCGACGAACCGCAAGTAGCGCTTCGCACGTTCACCGGCGAAGTTTCTTACACCGACGGCAAGTACCTCGGGCATTTCGCCGCCGCGGCGGATGGTCCGGCCGGCGCTTTCACCCTGGCCAGCCCTTTCGCGGGCGACCTGACGAAAATCTACCTGCAACAGATTCAACTCCAGGCCGGGCAGGGCAAGGCTGAAGGGCACCTGAACCTGCAATTCGCCGACGGCATTGCCTGGGACACCGCGCTGGACCTGTCGGCGATCAACCCCGCGTACTGGGTCGCAGAGCTGCCGGGTACGCTGGCCGGGCCGTTGCGCAGCCAGGGCGAGATGAAGAACGAAATGCTCAGCCTCAATGCCGACCTGGACCTCAAGGGCAAACTGCGCGGTCAACCGGCGGTGATCCAGGCCAAGGCCGATGGCCGTGGTGAGCAGTGGAACCTCAACGCCCTGCAAATCCGCCTCGGTGACAACAGCATCACTGGCAAGGGCAGCCTGCAACAGAAACTCGCCGGGCAGATTGACCTCAAGTTGCCGCGCCTGGCCCAGCTCTGGCCAGAACTGCGCGGCCAGCTCAATGGCCGCGTGGATGTCGCCGGCACACTCAAGGCGCCCCAGGGCAAGCTTGACCTGCAAGGCTCGCAATTGGCTTTCCAGGACAATCGCCTGCAAAGCCTCAACCTGGACGCCACGCTGGACAGCGCGCAACGGGCGAAAATCGACCTCAAGGGCAGCGGCATCCAGGCCGGCGACACCTCACTGGGAACCCTGACCGCCAGCGGCCAGGGCGACATCGAAAACCAGAAGCTGAGCCTCGATCTGCAAGGGCCGAAGTTGAAACTGGCGCTGGGTCTGGACGGTGCGCTGGACAAGGGCAATTGGCGCGGACGCCTGGCCAGCGGTGATATCCAGGCCGGTGGCCAGGACTGGAAGCTGCAAGGGCCGGCGAAACTCGAACGCCTGGCGGACGGCAAAATCAATTTTGGCGCCCATTGCTGGGCATCCGGCCAGGCCAGCCTGTGCGGTGAAGACTCGCGCCTGATGCCCGAGCCGAAGCTGCGTTATCACCTCAAGCAATTCCCGATCGACAGTCTCGCGCAATGGTTGCCGAAGGATTTCGCCTGGCAGGGGCGGCTCAATGCCGACCTGCAACTGGACCTGCCGGCCAGCGGCCCGAACGGCCTGATCAGTGTCGATGCCGGCGGTGGCACCTTGCGCATCAAGGAAAAGGACCAGTGGCTGGACTTCCCGTACCAGACCCTGAAACTCACCAGCAAACTCACGCCCAAACGCATCGACACCGAGCTCAATTTCGTCGGTGGCAAACTCGGTGAACTGATGGTGCAGGCGCAGCTCAATCCGTTGCCGAAAAACAAACCGTTGAGTGGCTCGTTCCGCTTGAGCGGGCTGGACCTGTCGGTGGCGCGGCCGTTTGTGCCAATGGTCGAAAAGYTGGCCGGGCGCCTGAATGGCAGTGGCACGATTTCCGGTGGGCTGTTGGCGCCACAGGTCAATGGCAGTCTGCAACTGAGCGACGGCGTGATTGCCGGACCTGAGCTGCCGATGGAGCTGCAAAACCTGCACGTTCAAGCGCTGATCGCCGGCGAAAACGTATCGATCAATGGTGGCTGGAACAGCGGCAAGGTTGGGCAGGGCAGCCTGAACGGCAACATCGCCTGGGGCCAGGCGCTGGTGGTGGACCTGGCGCTCAAGGGCTCGCAGTTACCAGTCACCGTCGAGCCTTACGCCAAGCTTGAGGTCGCTCCGGACCTGAAAATCTCGATGAAGGATGACGAGTTGGCCATCGCTGGCAAAGTGCTGGTGCCCAGGGGCGAAATCACCATTCGCGAATTGCCGCCGTCGACGGTCAAGGTCTCCGATGACACGGTGATCGTCGGTCAGCAAACTGAGGAGGGTAAACCGCCGCTGGCGATGAAGATGGACATCGAAGTGCTGGTCGGCGAGGACAAGCTGAGCTTTGCAGGATTTGGCCTGACCGCGAATGTGCAGGGGCATGTGCACATCGGTGACAACATAGACACCCGTGGCGAGCTGTGGCTAAACGATGGCCGATACCGCGCCTACGGCCAGCGGCTTTCGGTGCGCCGGGCACGCTTGCTGTTTGCCGGGCCCATCGATCAGCCGTACCTGGACATCGAGGCCATTCGCAAGACCGACGATATCATCGCCGGCATTCGCCTGAGTGGCAGCGCCGAGCAGCCGACCACGCAGATTTTTTCCGAACCGGCCATGAGCCAGGAACAGGCCTTGTCCTATCTGGTGCTCGGGCGTCCGCTGAGCAGCAATGGCGAAGACAACAACATGCTCGCCCAGGCGGCCCTCGGTCTGGGCTTGATGGGCAGTTCCGGAGTGACCAGTGGCCTGGCCAAGAACCTGGGCATCCAGGACTTCCAGCTTGACACCCAGGGCAGCGGCACTGCCACCAGTGTGGTGGCCAGCGGCAATATTTCCGAGAAGCTCAGCCTGCGCTACGGTGTCGGCGTGTTCGAACCGGCCAACACCATTGCCTTGCGCTACAAGCTGAGCAAGAAGGTCTACCTCGAAGCCGCGGGTGGCGTGGCCAGTTCGCTGGACATCTTCTACAAGCGGGATTTCTAGTCCCTTCAAAATCAAAAGATCGCAGCCTTTGGCAGCTCCTACAGGGTTTTGTGTACACCTGTAGGAGCTGCCGAAGGCTGCGATCTTTTTGCTTATATCCGATGCCTTTAGTCAACTAAATACAAAGCTTCCTAACTATTACGTTGACATTCGCTGCTTAGGCAGTAATATCTCGACATACATTCACTGCCTAGGCAGCTAATTGGTGGTCAGATGAAACATTTCTCTCCAGACGATTTCCAGAATTGCCATCTCGGTTTGTTGCTCGGACGCGCCGCGCTGCTCAAGGACCGGATCATCGACACCCACATGGAACCCCACGGCATCACTGCCGCGCAGTTCAAGGTGTTGATCATCATGGCCCAGTTCGGCGTCGATTCGCCGGGCGAGTTGTGCCGCCACCTGTCCCTGGACAGCGGTTCAATGACCCGCATGCTCGATCGTCTGGAACAGAAAGGTTTCCTCGCTCGCCAACGCTCCGAGGCGGATCGTCGCCAAGTGCAGCTTGTGCTCACGGAAGAAGGGCAGAAGCTCGCCGGGCTGCTGCCGCACATCGGCGCCGAAGCCATGAATGAACTGGCCGGTGCCATCACTCCAGAGGAGCTGAAAACCCTGGAGTTGATCCTGAAGAAAATTTTGGTGGCAGCCGGTGACGCGATCACCCTGCTGCGGGTAGGTGACAAATGAGCAGTACCCCCTTGCGTACCGGTCTGAGCCTGGTGCTGTTGGCCATGAGCGTCGCCGGTTGCGCCAGTTATAGCGGCCTGAAAACCGAAGGCGTCAGCCTCGACGCGAAAAACCTCAAGGCCGGACAATCCCTCAGCGGCGTGACGTTGTCGCCGGCCGCCTGGCCGAAAAGCGACTGGTGGAAAAGCCTCGGCGACCCGCAACTCGACGGCCTGATCCGCGAGGCCTTGCGCGACAGCCCGGACATGCAGATCGCCGACGCCCGTGCCCATCAGGCCAGCGCTGCCGCTTCCGCAGTCGACGCCGAGCGGATGCCGACCCTGGATGCCAGCGCCGGTGTCAGCCGCTCGCGCCAGGCCCGGGACCAGGATCCGCGCGGGCAGGGCGACACGTACGCCACCATTCGCAACATCAGCACCAGTTTCAATTACAACTTCGACCTGTGGGGCGGTCAGCGCGATGCCTGGGAAGCGGCCCTCGGCCAGGCCCGCGCCGCCGAAGTCGACCAGCAGGCTGCGCAATTGACGCTGGCCGCCGATGTCGCCCGGGCCTACAGCGATCTCGGCCAGGCACACATCGTCTATGACCTGTCCAACGAAGACCTCAAGCGCACCCGGCAAATGCTCGACCTGAGCCAGCGGCGCCTGACTGCCGGGATCGACAGCCAGTACCAGTTCCAGCAGACCGAAAGCCTGGAAGCCACTTCCCAGGCCAACCTGATCGACGCCGAAAAGCGCTTGAACAGCGCGAAAATCGCTCTCGCGGTGCTGCTCGGCAAAGGCCCGGACCGTGGCAATGAAATTGCCCGACCCAACATTCTTCAGCCGAGTGCGGTAGCGCTACCTTCGGTGCTGCCGGCCGAGTTGCTCGGACGTCGCCCGGACCTGGTGGCCGCGCGCTGGCGGGTCGAGGCGGCGAGCAAAAGCATCGACGCCGGCAAGACCCGGTTCTATCCCAACCTGAACCTCAGTGCCGCCGCCGGTGCCGAATCCCTGTTGGGGGATGCGATGTTTGGTTCGGCCAGCCGCTTCTTCAACATTGCACCGACGATCTCGGTGCCGATCTTCGACGGTGGTCGCTTGCGCGCCGACCTCGATTCGCGCGACGCCGATTACGACCTCGCCGTGGCGCAGTACAACAAAAACCTGGTGAAGGCGCTGGGGGATGTCAGTGACAGTATCAACCAGTTGCGCGATATCGGCCGGCAGATCGCTGCCCAGCAGCACGCCACCGACATCGCCCAGGATTCCTACAACACCGTGGTCCAGCGTTACGGTTCCGGCATCGGCAACTACCTGGACGTGCTCAGCATCGAGCAGCAACTGCTCCAGGCCCAGCGCCAGCTGGCCAACCTGAATGCCGAGCAGATTGACCTGTCGATCCAGTTGATGCAGGCGCTGGGCGGCGGTTTCCAGCCTGAGGCCATTGCCTCGGCCACCGCCGCGCCAGCCACGCTGACCCACTAATTCAAGGTACTTGTCATGGCCACTGCCGATACAACTCAACCTCCTGAAAACACCCAGGGCAACCCCAATTCGGGCAAGCGCAAATTCATGTTGTTGATCCTGGCGGCCGTCGTCGTGCTGAGCGGCGCGGGCGTCTGGGCCTACCACGAGTTCTACGGGCGCTGGAGCGAAAGCACCGACGACGCCTATGTGAACGGCAACGTGGTGGAAATCACGCCGCTGGTCACCGGCACCGTGGTCAGCATCGGTGCCGACGACGGCGATCTGGTCCATGAAGGCCAGGTGCTGGTGAACTTCGACCCGAACGATGCCGAAATCGGCCTGCAAAACGCCCAGGCCAACCTGGCGCGCACCGTGCGTCAGGTGCGTGGCTTGTACAGCGATGTGGATGGCATGAAAGCCCAGGTCAACGCCCAGAAAGCCGAAGTGCAAAAGGCCCAGGACAACTTCAACCGACGGAAGAATCTCGCCGCTGGCGGGGCGATTTCCCAGGAAGAGCTGTCCCATGCCCGCGACGACCTGACCTCGGCGCAAAACGCCCTGGCCAACGCCGAACAAAAGCTCAAGACCACCAGCGCGCTGGTCGATGACACCGTGGTTTCGTCGCACCCGGACGTAATGGCCGCTGCCGCACAACTGCGTCAGGCGTACTTGAATAACTCGCGCAGTACGCTGATTGCACCGGTGACCGGTTACGTGGCCAAGCGTTCTGTACAACTTGGCCAGCGCGTGCAACCAGGTACCGCGCTGATGGCGGTGATTCCGCTGGATCAACTGTGGATCGACGCCAACTTCAAGGAAACCCAGCTGCGTGACATGCGCATCGGCCAGCCGGTCGAGATCGAAACCGACCTCTACGGCAGCGACGTCAAATACAGCGGCACCATCGACAGCCTCGGCGCCGGGACCGGCAGCGCCTTTGCCCTGCTGCCGGCGCAGAACGCCACCGGTAACTGGATCAAGATCGTGCAGCGCGTGCCGGTGCGGATCCACGTCAACGCCGAAGAGCTGGCAAAACACCCGTTGCGGGTTGGCCTGTCGACCATGGTCGATGTGAATCTGCGCGACCAGAGCGGGCCGGTGTTGGCGCAACAACCGCCGCAGAAGGCTTCGTTCAGCACTAACGTCTACGACCGTCAGTTGGCCGAGGCCGACGCGATGATCACCCAGTTGATCCACGACAACAGCGCCGCGGTCAGCAAAACCGCGCAACGCTGATTCGCCAATCCGTCATCACACCGACCTCTGTGGGAGCGAGCTTGCTCGCGATAGCGGACTGACATTCAACATCAATGTCGACTGAACCGACGCAATCGCGAGCAAGCTCGCTCCCACAGGGCCAGTTGCGTCTGTAACAGGCGCAGCGCCAATCCTGCTCCAAAAAATTCAGCTCCAAAGGATTCGCGATGAGCAATAACGCGTCTTTCACGCCACCCAGCCTGCTGCTCAGCACCATCGGCCTGTCGCTGGCGACCTTCATGCAAGTGCTCGACACCACCATCGCCAACGTGGCGTTGCCGACGATCTCCGGCAACCTGGGCGTGAGTTCGGAGCAGGGCACCTGGGTCATCACCTCGTTCGCCGTGAGTAACGCCATCGCCTTGCCGTTGACCGGTTGGCTCAGTCGTCGTTTTGGCGAGGTGAAGCTGTTTGTCTGGGCGACACTGCTGTTCGTGCTGGCCTCGTTTTTGTGCGGGATTTCCACCTCAATGCCCGAGCTGGTGGGCTTCCGGGTGCTGCAAGGGGTGGTGGCGGGGCCGTTGTACCCGATGACCCAGACCTTGTTGATTGCCGTTTATCCTCCAGCGAAACGGGGGATGGCACTGGCATTGCTGGCAATGGTGACGGTGGTCGCGCCGATTGCCGGGCCGATCCTCGGCGGCTGGATCACTGACAGCTATAGCTGGCCGTGGATCTTCTTTATCAATGTGCCGATCGGCCTGTTCGCGGCATGGGTGGTGACTCGGCAGATGAAAAAGCGTCCGGTGGTCACCAGCCGCCAACCGATGGATTACGTCGGTCTGATCGCGCTGATCATTGGCGTCGGGGCGCTGCAGATCGTGCTCGACAAGGGCAACGATGCCGACTGGTTCGAATCCAGCTTCATCGTGATCGGCTCGGTGATTTCGGTGGTGGCCCTGGCGTTCTTCGTGATCTGGGAAATGACCGACGAACACCCGGTGGTCAACCTGCGCCTGTTCGCCCATCGCAACTTCCGTTACGGCACCATCGTGTTGATTCTGGGGTACGCCGGGTTCTTCGGGATCAATCTGATCCTGCCGCAATGGTTGCAGACGCGACTGGGCTACACCGCGACCTGGGCAGGTTTTGCCGTGGCGCCGCTGGGGATCCTGCCGGTGCTGCTGTCGCCGTTTGTCGGCAAGTACGCGCCGCGATTCGACATGCGCGTGCTGGCGGGCGGGGCGTTCCTGGCCATCGGCCTGAGCTGTTTCATGCGCGCAGGCTTCACCAATGAAGTGGACTTCCAGCACATCGCGCTGGTGCAGTTGTTCATGGGGATCGGCGTGGCGCTGTTCTTCATGCCGACCCTGACCATCCTGCTGTCGGACCTGCCACCGAGCCAGATTGCCGACGGTTCGGGGCTGGCGACGTTCTTGCGTACCTTGGGCGGCAGTTTCGCGGCGTCGTTGACCACCTGGATCTGGATTCGCCGGGCGGATCAGCATCACGCCTACCTGACCGAAAGCATCACCCCGTTCGATCCGGCGACCCGCGAAGCGCTGACCAACCTTGGCGGGGCAGGGGTCAAGGCCTACACGCAGCTGGAGCAGACGGTGATCAGCCAGGCGTACATCATGTCCACGGTGGATTACTTCACCTTGCTGGGCTGGATGTTCATGGGGTTGATCCTGATTGTATGGCTGGCCAAGCCGCCGTTTACTGCCAAGGCGGGGCCTGCGGCTTCAGCGGGACACTAAACACCGCACAACCCCTTTAGGAGCGAGCAGGCTCGCTCCTAAAGGGGTTGTGTTTGGTAGTTAGTTCGCGGGTGCAGCGAGTGGTGGTGGYGGAGTGAAATCAAACGGCGCCAGCGCAAACCCTTGCTCATCCACCTGCAACGCCCACCCTTGACGATCCCAATCCCCCAGCACAATGCGCCGGGCCGCTTGCTCGCCAAGCTGCAACTTGTGAATCGCGGGACGATGGGTATGCCCGTGGATCAAGGTTTTCACCCCGTACTCCTGCATGATCCGCGGAATTTCCTCGGGCGTGACATCGACGATGTCATTGGCCTTCATCCGCACCTGCGCACGGCTTTCACTGCGCAGCTTGCGTGCCAGCTTGTGCCGGGTGCTTAACGGCAGGTTGCGCAGGATAAACAGGGTGATCGGGTTACGCAGGTAGCGACGCAGCTTCATATAGCCTTCGTCGCGGGTGCACAGGCTGTCGCCGTGCATCAACAGCACCGGTTCGCCGTTGAATTGCACGACACTCGGGTCTTTCAGCAGGGTGCAGCCGGCCTGTTTGCAGAAGGCCTTGCCGAGCATGAAGTCGCGATTGCCGTGCATCAGGAAAATGGCCGTGCCGCTGTCGCTCAAATCGCGCAGGGCCTGGCAGATGGAGCGCTGGAAGGGTGTCATGGCGTCGTCGCCGATCCACACCTCGAAGAAATCGCCCAGAATGTACAACGCACTCGCCGAGCGGGCGCGTCCGGCGAGCAAATCCAGAAACGCCCGGGTAATGTCCGGGCGCTCCTCTTCCAGATGCAAGTCTGAAATCAGCAATATCACTCAATGATCTCGGCTTTCTCGATGATCACGTCGTCTGCTGGTACGTCCTGGTGGCCGGACTTGGAAGTGGTGGCCACGCCTTTGATCTTGTCGACAACGTCGGTGCCGGCGGTCACTTTACCGAATACCGCGTAGCCCCAGCCCTGAACGTTCTTGCCGCTGTGGTTGAGGAAGCTGTTGTCGGCCACGTTGATGAAGAACTGTGCGGAAGCCGAATGCGGCTCCATGGTGCGGGCCATGGCGACGGTGTACTTGTCGTTGGAAAGGCCGTTGTCAGCTTCGTTCTGGATGCTTGGGCGCTTGTCTTTCTTTTCTTTCATGCCTGGCTCGAAACCGCCGCCCTGGATCATGAAGTTACCGATGACACGGTGGAAAACGGTGTTTTCGTAGTGACCGGCTTTAACGTACTCGAC
>NZ_JBFUIC010000165.1:0-18965 GCF_056402075.1 Pseudomonas sp. P4_C3 | reverse complement strand
ACAGGGGACCGCATTCTTCTGTAGGAGCTGCCGAAGGCTGCGATCTTTTGATCTTGGCTTTTTCTTGGCAAACAAAAAGCCCACCAATCGGTGGGCTCCTTGTTTTCACAGCGCTATCAGAAATACTTCATCTTCGGCGCTTCTTCTTTCAACGGCTCGTTCTTTGCCGTCTGTTCGTTCCAGCCACCACCCAGTGCCTTGTACAGATTGACCTGGCTGACCAGCTGCGCCAGACGGTCGGTGATCAGCACCTGTTGTGCACTGAACAGCTGACGCTGGGCATCGAGGAAGGTCAGGTTGCTGTCGACACCGATGCGGTAACGACGCTCGGCCAGGCGGTAGTATTGCTGGTTGGCACTGACGAAATCTTTCTGTGCCTGCAACTGCTGGACGTAGGTCTGGCGGGCGGCCAGGCCGTCGGCAACTTCCTGGAAGGCCGTTTGAATGGACTTCTCGTAGTTCGCCACGCCAATGTCTTTCTGGATTTTCGAGTAATCCAGGCTGGCGCTCAGGGAGCCGGCGTTGAAGATCGGCAGGTTGATCTGCGGCTGGAACAGCCACGTGCCTGAACCACCCTTGAACAGGCCGGASAGGTCCGGGCTCARRGTGCCGGCATTGGCCGTGAGGCTGATGCTCGGGAAGAACGCAGCCCGCGCCGCGCCGATGTTGGCGTTGGCGGCCTTCAGGTTGTACTCGGCCTGAAGGATGTCCGGACGACGATGCAGCAGGTCCGACGGCAGGCCGGGCGGAACGTCGCTCAGCAGATCGTCGTCAAGCGGTTTGGCCGCTTGCAGGTTGGCCGGGATACCGGTACCGAGCAGCAGCACCAGGATGTTCTCGTCCTGGGCGACCTGACGGGTGTACTTGGCCAGTTGCGCACGGGCGTTTTCCACCGAGGTGCGCGACTGCGCCAGGTCCAGGGCCGAGGCGACCCCGACTTCGTTGCTGCGGGCGGTGA
Source organism: Pseudomonas sp. P4_C3 (assembly GCF_056402075.1). Lineage (NCBI taxonomy): Bacteria > Pseudomonadati > Pseudomonadota > Gammaproteobacteria > Pseudomonadales > Pseudomonadaceae > Pseudomonas > Pseudomonas sp. P4_C3. The sequence goes on along the minus strand of NZ_JBFUIC010000165.1, from coordinate 18,007 downwards.
GCTTGTAGCTCTCCTCGAAGGCGGCCAGGGTGTCCTGGGTCAGCTTGTACAACTCCTTGTCGGCCTGCCAGGTCAGGTAGGCATTGGCCACGCTGGCCACCAGGCTGATCTGCGTACTGCGGCGGCCTTCTTCAGTGGCGAAGTACTTCTGCAGCGCCTCTTCGTTCAGGCTGCGAACCCGACCGAACAGGTCGAGTTCATAGGCGCTGACCCCGACCGTGGCCGAGTAGGAACTGACGATGCCCGACTGACCTGTTTGCGAGGAGTTTTCCGGAACCCGCTGACGGCTGCCGGTGCCGTTGGCCGAGACGGCCGGGAACAGATCGGCACGGGAGATGCGGTATTGAGCCGCAAACGCGTCGATGTTCAGGGCCGCGACACGCAGGTCACGGTTGTTTTCCAGGGCCACCTGGATCAGCTGTTGCAGCGCCGGGTCATGGAAAAACTGCTTCCAGCCTTGCTCGGCAGCCGCTTGCGCCGGTGCCTGGGCCGGCGAGTACGCCGGGCCCTGCGGGTATTGGCCCGCCACCGGCGCTTCGGGCTGCTGATAATCAGGTATCAGCGAGCAGCCACCGAGCACGAAGGCGGCGACTGCCAGGGAGAGTAGCGACTTGCTCATTAGCCAGCCTCTTGAGGAGTTTCAGTGGCGTCATCCTGGTCGGCGATTTTGCGCTGGCCTATGGACGACACGGTGACGAAGAACAGTGGGACCCAGAAAATCGCCAGCACAGTGGCCGTGATCATACCGCCGATCACACCGGTGCCGATTGCATGCTGGCTACCGGAACCCGCGCCGGTGGATATCGCCAGTGGTACCACACCCAGAACGAAGGCGAGCGAGGTCATGATGATCGGTCGCAGACGCATGCGACTGGCTTCAATTGCCGCATCGCGCAGGCTACGCCCTTGTTCGTGCAGTTCCTTGGCAAATTCGACAATCAGAATGGCGTTTTTCGCCGCCAGACCGATAGTCGTCAACAGACCTACCTGGAAGTACACGTCGTTGGACAAACCGCGCAGGCTGGTGGCCATCAGTGCACCGATGATCCCCAGCGGCACCACCAACATCACCGCGATCGGAATCGACCAGCTCTCATACAACGCCGCCAGACACAAGAACACCATCAGCAGCGACAGGGCGTACAGCGCGGGTGCTTGCGAACCGGACAGACGTTCTTCGTACGACAGACCGGTCCAGGAAATACCGACACCCGCCGGTAGCTTCTGCGCGATGGCTTCGACTTCGGCCATGGCTTCACCGGTGGAATAGCCAGGCGCCGGGGCTCCGAGGACTTCCATCGCTTCCACGCCGTTGTAGCGGGCCAGTTTCGGCGAACCGTAAATCCACTCGCCCTTGGCGAACGCCGAGAACGGAACCATGGTGCCGCTGCTATTGCGCACGTACCACTTCTGCAGGTCTTCAGGGTTCATTCGAGCGCCTGGCTGGCCTTGCACGTAAACCTTCTTCACGCGACCGCGGTCGATGAAGTCGTTGACGTAGCTACTGCCCAGGGCAATCGACAGAGTGTTGTTGATATCGGCGATGGTAATGCCCAGGGCACTGGCCTTCTCGTCATCGATTTCCAGTTGGTATTGCGGTTCGTCGTTCAGGCCGTTCGGACGCACCTGAGTCAGAATCTTGCTTTGCGCCGCCATGCCGAGGAACTGGTTACGTGCAGCCATCAGTTTGTCGTGGCCGATGCCGGCGCGGTCCTGCAGGAACACGTCGAAACCGGTGGCGTTACCCAACTCCAGTACCGCCGGTGGCGCGAAGGCGAACACCATGGCGTCACGGAAGGTGAAGAAGTGCTGTTGGGCACGGGCCGCTACCTTGAACACGTTGTTGTCGGCGTTACGCTCGTCCCACGGCCGGAGCATGATGAACGCCATACCCGAACTCTGGCCACGGCCGGCGAAGTTGAAGCCGGTTACGGTAAACACCGAGTTCACCGCATCGCCTTCACCGCCATCCTTGCCCGGACGCAGCAGGAATTCCCGCATCTCGTCCACGACCACCTGGGTGCGCTGGGCACTGGAACCGGCCGGGGTCTGCACCTGGGCAAACAGTACGCCCTGGTCTTCTTCCGGCAGGAACGCCGTTGGAATACGGGTGAACAGCCAGATCATGCCGACGACGATGATCAGGTAGGCCAGCAGGTACGGGGCCTTTTGCGCGAGCATATTGCCCACGCCACGCTCGTAGCTTCTGACGCCGCGGTCGAAGTTGCGGTTGAACCAGCCGAAGAAACCGCGTTTCGGGGTGCCGTGCTCGCCTTTCGGAATCGGCTTGAGCATGGTCGCGCAGAGCGCCGGGGTGAAGATCAGTGCAACCAGTACCGACAGGGCCATGGCCGAGACGATGGTGATCGAGAACTGCTTGTAGATCACACCGGTGGAGCCGCTGAAGAACGCCATCGGCAGCAGCACCGCCGACAGCACCAGGGCAATACCCACCAGTGCGCCCTGGATCTGGCCCATGGATTTCTTGGTGGCTTCCTTGGGTGACAGGCCTTCTTCGCTCATCACCCGTTCGACGTTTTCCACCACGACGATGGCGTCGTCCACCAGCAAGCCGATGGCCAGCACCATACCGAACATGGTCAGGGTGTTGATGCTGAAACCGGCTGCCGCGAGGATCCCGAACGTACCGAGCAATACCACCGGCACGGTCATCGTGGTGATGATGGTGGCACGGAAGTTCTGCAGGAACAGGAACATCACCAGGAACACCAGTGCGACCGCTTCGACCAGGGTGTGAACCACGCCTTTGATCGATTCGGTCACCACCGGAGTAGTGTCATACGGGAACACCACTTCCATCCCTTGCGGGAAGAACGGCTTGAGGTTGTCGATGGTCGCGCGCAGGGCTTTGGCCGTATCGAGAGCGTTGGCACCGGTAGCCAGTTTCACCGCCAGGCCGGATGCCGGGGCACCGTTGAACTGGGCGTTAATGCTGTAGTTCTCACCCCCCAAACCGACTTCGGCGACATCTTTGAGGCGAACCTGGGAACCGTCCTTGTTGACCTTGAGCAGGATCTTGTCGAATTGCTCCGCGGTCTGCAGACGGGTCTTGCCGATGATCGTCGCGTTCAACTGGGTGCCGGGCAGGGCCGGCAGGCCGCCGAGCTGGCCGGACGACACCTGGACGTTCTGCGCAGCGATGGCGGTCTTGGCGTCGATAGGGGTCAGGTTGAATTTGTTCAACTTGGCCGGATCGAGCCAAATCCGCATGGCGTACTGGGAACCGAACACCTGGAAGTCACCGACACCGGCGGTCCGCGAGATCGGGTCCTGCATGTTCGACACGATGTAGTTGGACAGGTCGTCCTTGGTCATGCTGCCGTCACGCGACACCACGCCGATCACCAACAGGAAGTTCTTCACCGCCTTGGTGACGCGGATACCTTGCTGCTGCACTTCTTGCGGCAGCAGTGGGGTAGCCAGGTTCAGCTTGTTCTGCACCTGAACCTGCGCGGTATCGGAGTTGGTGCCTTGCTCGAAGGTCGCGGTAATGGTCATGGTGCCGTCGGAGTTACTTTCCGACGAGACATAACGCAGGTGGTCGATACCATTGAGCTGTTGTTCGATCACCTGCACCACGGTGTCCTGTACGGTCTGTGCCGAAGCACCCGGGTAGGCCACGGAGATGGCGATCGCTGGCGGCGCAATGCTCGGGTATTGGTTGATCGGCAGTTTGAGGATCGATAGAGCCCCGACCAACATGATCACCAGGGCAATTACCCAGGCGAAAATCGGACGGTCGATAAAAAATTTCGACATGGTTTACTCCCCTTTACCGCCAGACGCTGTATTAGCTGCCTGGGCGGGGGCCGGGTTCTTTGCGGCTACGTTGGTCGCTTCACTGGCCTTGACTTCGATGCCGGGTTTGACGAATTGCAGACCTTCGGTGATCAGTCGATCGCCGGCCTTCAGGCCGTCTTCGATCAGCCATTGGTTACCGACGGTGCGGTTGGCCTTGAGGTGACGCAGTTCGACCTTGTTGTCCGGGCCGACAACCAGTGCGGTCGGGGTACCCTTGAGGTCGCGGGTCACGCCTTGCTGCGGGGCCAGGATCGCCGCGCTGTTCACACCGGCCAGCAACTTGGCGTGCACGAACATGCCAGGCAGAAGGGTGTGGTCAGGGTTCGGGAAAATCGCGCGCAGGGTGACGGAACCGGTGGTCTGGTCAACCGAGATTTCGGAGAACTCCAGCTTGCCGTCCAGCTTGTATTCGCTGCCGTCTTCGAGGGTCAACTTGACCGAGGCTGTGTTATCGCCAGCCTTTTGCAGGCGACCGCTTTCCAGCTCACGGCGCAGTTTCAACAGTTCGACCGAGGACTGCGTCACGTCGACGTAGATCGGGTCGATCTGCTGAATCACCGCCATCGCATCGACCTGGGCATTGCTGACCAGCGCGCCTTCAGTCACCGAGGAACGGCCGATTCGGCCGGTCAGCGGGGCATAGACCTTGGTGTAGCGCACGTTGATCTGTGCCGTTTGCAGCGCGGCTTCCGATTGCAGGCGGTTGGCCACGGCGGTGTCGTATTCCTGACGGCTTACGGCTTGCTCGTCGACCAGTTGCTTGTAGCGGTCGGAAATCGATTTGGTCGAACGCAGGTTGGCTTCGGCGCTGGCAAGCGTTGCTTCATAGATCGACGGGTCGATCTGATAGAGCTGCTGGCCGGCCTTGACGTCACTGCCTTCCTTGAACTGGCGCTTGAGAATGATGCCGTTGACCTGCGGGCGGACTTCGGCAATGCGGAACGCACTGGTACGGCCGGGCAGATCGGATGTCAGGGTGAAAGCTTGCGGTTGCAGAGTCACGACGCCGACCTGAGGCGGTGGGGCGGCCGGTGCTGCCTCTTCCTTTTTGCATCCGCTGAGCAGCGATGCCAAGGCGACGGCGGCGACCAGAGCGGTAACAGCTGGCTYGAATTGCATGAAAATCCTCGGGTCAGGCGCGCAAGGAGCGCACTAGAAAGGTGGAAGGTTGAAAAATGTTTGCAGAGTGGATAAGTAGCTTGCTAATGAATATACTTACGTACATGGCTGTTTGTAAATACCCAGGCTGCGTATCAACGTCGTTACTCAAGCCGTTACACAAGCCGTTGAAAGGTTGGAATTGTAGGCCGGGGACGAACCCCCAGAACGTTCGCCCCACTTTTATTCAGCTGATATTCAGACATCGCTGAAGCACCCTGATTGAGGTTGTACTGCCATGGTCCGTCGTACCAAAGAGGAAGCTCAGGAAACCCGCGCGCAAATTCTCGTGGCGGCCGAAAAGGCCTTTTTCGAGCGAGGCGTGGCGCGCACGACCCTGGCGGACATCGCGACCCTGGCCGGCGTCACTCGAGGGGCCATTTACTGGCATTTCAGCAACAAGGCGGATCTGGTGCAGGCCATGCTCGACACCTTGCATGAGCCGCTGGAAGAAATGGCCAAGGCCAGCGAAAGCGAAGACGAACTGGATCCCCTGGGCTGCATGCGCAAACTGTTGATTCATTTGTTTCATCAAATTGCGCTGGACCCGAAAACCCGCCGCATCAATGAGATTCTTTATCATAAGTGCGAATTCACCGATGAAATGTGCGACCTGCGCCAGCAGCGCGTGTCAGCCAGCCTCGAATGCAATGTGCGGATCGGCCTGGCCCTGAGTAATGCAGTGAATCGTGGCCAGTTGCCGGAAAACCTCGACACCGCCCGCGCCGCGATCAGCTTGCATGCTTATATTGATGGCATCCTGTACCAGTGGCTGCTGGCCCCCGACAGTTTTGAATTGCACACCGAAGCCGAGCGTTGGGTCGATACCGGGCTGGATATGCTGCGCTTGAGCCCCAGCCTGCGTAAATAAAGCAAAATGCGTAATTAGCGCCTTGTGTGTCAACCGTTGAGGCTGCAGATGAACAGTTCTTCACCCGCCCTTCGACAATGGGGTGCTTTATATACTTACACTCGGCAGGTTGACAGGTAGCAAGCTCAGTAATTTGTAGGGAATTTGTGTCGAGTCTGTGAGCACCTGCCGATGATCGCGGCCCCTGTGGGAGCGAGCTTGCTCGCGATRGCGGTGTGTCAGTCGACGTCTTCGTTGATGGTTACACCGCYATCGCGAGCAAGCTCGCTCCCACAGGGGAAAGTGTCAAACCGTCACATATTAAAAAGCCCCGGCTCTTTCGAGTCGGGGCTTTTGCGTTTCAACAGTTGCTGATTACAGCGTCGGGTAGTCGATGTAACCGGCCGGGCCCTTGGTGTAGAACAGTTCCGGACGCACGTCGTTCAGCGGCGCGTCAGCCTGCAAACGCGCTGGCAGGTCAGGGTTGGCAATGAAAGGTACGCCGAAGGCGACTGCATCGGCCTTGCCGCTGGCGAGCAACGTGTTGGCGCTGTCCTTGGTGAAACGCTCGTTGGCAATGTATGGGCCGCCGAACGCTTCCTTGAGTTGAGGGCCGAGGCTGTCGGCACCTTCTTTCTCGCGCGAGCAGATGAAGGCGATGCCACGCTTGCCCAGTTCGCGAGCGACGTAGGTGAAGGTTTCGGCCAGGTTGTCGTCGCCCATGTCATGCATGTCGGCGCGTGGCGACAGGTGTACGCCCACACGGCCGGCACCCCAGATTTCGATCGCCGCGTCAGTCACTTCCAGCAGCAGGCGGGCACGGTTTTCCAGGGAGCCGCCGTAGTTGTCGGTGCGCTGGTTGGTGCTGCTTTGCAGAAACTGGTCGAGCAGGTAACCGTTGGCGGCATGGATTTCCACACCGTCGAAGCCGGCCGCCTTGGCGTTCTCGGCACCGACGCGGTAAGCGTCGACGATGTCGGCGATTTCAGCGGTTTCCAGGGCGCGCGGCACAGGGAAGTCGGCCAACGGACGAACCAGGTTGACGTGGCCCTTTGGCTGGATGGCGCTCGGGGCGACCGGGGCTTCACCGTTCAGGTACAAACCGTGGGAAATGCGACCCACGTGCCACAGTTGCAGGAAGATCTTGCCGCCCGCGCCATGGATAGCCTTGGTCACGTTGGACCAGCCACGTACCTGATCGTTGGACCAGATGCCCGGGGTGTCCGGGTAGCCGACGCCCATCGGCGTCACCGAAGTGGCTTCGCTGAGGATCAGCCCGGCGGAGGCACGTTGCACGTAGTACTCGGCCATCAGCGCGTTGGGCACGCGACCTTCGTCGGCGCGGCAGCGGGTCAGTGGCGCCATGATGATGCGGTTGGCCAACTCGAGGTCGCCCAGTTTGATCGGATCGAAAATAGTCGTCATTTAGTGCACCCTCGTGAGGTAATGGTTGATCAGTTGGTAGCAGGGGCCAGATCGGGATTGCCGCTCCGACGGAAAGTAATCAGGGTCACCAGCAGGGCGAGTACCGCCAGTGCCGCTGCCGCGAGCGGCACGCTGGTCAGGCCGAAGCCGTGGGCGATCACGCTGCCGCCGACCCAGGCACCCAAGGCGTTGCCGATATTGAAAGCGCCGATGTTCAGGGTCGATACCAGGTTCGGTGCGGCGTTGCCGAAGGTCACCACGTTCACTTGCAGCGCCGGTACGGCGGCGAAGCACGCGGTGGCCCAGAGGAACAGGGTGATTTCGGTCGGGATCAGCGCGACGCTGGTCCAGGTGAGCACGGTGGACACCACGGCCATGGTGATGAACACGCCGATCAGCGTCGCGGCCATGCCTTTGTCGGCCAGCTTGCCGCCGATGATGTTGCCGACCGTCAGGCCCAGGCCGATGAGCATCAGGGTCCAGGTCACGCCACGGGGCGAGACGCCGGTGACTTCGCCCAGCAGCGGCGCGACGTAGGTGAACAGGGTGAACACCGAGGCGGCAAACAGCGCGGTCATGCTCAGGGACAGCCAGATGCCGCCGCCCTTGAGTGCGGCGAGTTCGGCGCGCATGTCGAGTTTTTCTTCATCACGCTTGGCCGGCAGGAAGCGGATCAGACCGATCAGTGCGATCACACCGATCACGGTCACGGCCCAGAAGGTCGAACGCCAGCCGGCTTCCTGGCCGAGGGCGGTGCCCAGCGGTACGCCGAGGACGTTGGCCAGGGTCAGGCCGGTGAACATCAGGGCCACGGCCGAAGCGCGTTTGTTCGCAGGCACCAGGCCGGCGGCTACCACTGAACCGATACCGAAGAAGGCGCCATGACACAGGGCGGTGACCACACGGGCAAACATCAGCACGTTGTAGTCGCCGGCCACCGCGCAGAGCAGGTTGCCAATAATGAAAATGCCCATCAACGCCACCAGGGCGGCCTTGCGCGGCAATTTGGCGGTGGCCAGCGCCATGAACGGCGCGCCGATGGCCACGCCCAGGGCGTAACCCGTCACCAGCCAGCCGGCACCGGGAATCGACACACCGAGGTCAGCCGCCACGTTGGGCAGCAGGCCCATGATGACGAACTCTGGAAAACCAATTGAGAACGCCCCCACAGGGTCAGAGCTCTTTACTGAAGGTTCTGAGGAATTCCTGGATGGTTTCCTCATTACGTTTGAAGAAGTGCCACTGGCCGACTTTACGGCTGCTGATCAGGCCGGCGCGTTGCAGGGTCGCCAGGTGTGCGGACACCGTGGACTGCGACAGGCCGCAACGTTGATCGATCTGCCCGGCGCAAACGCCGTGCTCGTTGCTGTGGGACTGGTCGGGGAATTCGACGCTCGGGTCCTTGAGCCAGTGCAGGATGTCTCGCCGTACCGGGTGCGCCAAGGCTTTTATTATTTCGTCGAGATTCATGGTCATGATGTGGGCTCGTGATGTTTAAAACGCTATATCGCGATGAGGCGAACTTTAAATCGGTATTTCGCGATATACAAATATGATTTGGCTCTGACCAGCTCGCATTTCGGTATATCGAGTTATAACGATATGTTGAGTGTAACAAGACAAGATGGCGGTGCTAAGCTGCGCCCATGAACTATCTCGCACATCTTCACCTCGGTGGTCAGCGTCCAGGTCAATTGCTCGGCAGTCTGTATGGCGATTTCGTCAAGGGACGGCTGCAAGGGCAGTTCGCTCCGGAAATCGAGGGGGCCATCCAGCTGCACCGCAGCATCGACGTGTTCACCGATCGCCATCCGCTGGTGGACGTCGCGTTGTCGCGTTTTTCCCTGACCCGTCGTCGCTACGCCGGAATCGTGCTCGACGTGTTTTTCGACCATTGCCTGGCCCGGGACTGGACACTGTATGCCGACCGGCCCCTGGCGTTGTTCATCTCGGACGTTTACCGGGTGCTTTCCAGCGAACGGCAATTGCCGGAGCGGCTGGCGAAGATAGCGCCGCACATGGTGGCCAATGACTGGTTGGGTTCGTATCAGGAATTCGAGGTACTGGAGCAGGTGTTGCGCGGGATCTCGCGGCGCCTGACCCGGCCGGAGGAACTGGCGGCGGCGATGCAGGAGTTGCGGCGGTTGTATGAACCGTTGAGCGAGGATTTTCGGTTGTTCTATCCGCAGTTGCAGGATTTTGCCCGGAACTATTCAACAACATAAAACCCAAATGTGGGAGCGAGCTTGCTCCGGGCGGCGTTCCGACGATGAGGCCATTACAGTCACCATGGATGTGAGTGTGAGATAGCTATCGCGAGCAAGCTCGCTCCCACAGGGGATGTGTGTTTACGCTGCAATTGCAGGGCGCATTGGTGCTCGTTGCGGTTCGACAATTTCACCAAACAACGCCTTCTGCACCGCCTGCTGCGCCTCGAACGCCAGCGCCGCGCGTTCCCGTCCTTCACAAGCGATTGGCTTGAGCAGATGAATCTCCACGCCACCACGGTCGTTGGCGAACAGACGCATCAAGTGCGAGAGCAGATCATCGTCGCCAATGAACGGCGCCAGCGCGCAAGGCTCGCCGTCGCGCACATAACGAATCGCCACCGGCTGCATCGCCACTTCGGAATCGATGGCGGCGGACAGCAGGCGACCATGGAAGGTACGCAGCGAGCGGCCATCAGTAGTGGTGCCTTCCGGGAACATCAGCAAGGGATGGGCTTGTTCCAGGTGACGGGTCATCTGCTTGCGGATCAACTGGCTGTCACCCGAGCCACGGCGGATGAACAGGCTGCCGGCCTTGGCCGCCAACCAGCCGGCCACTGGCCAGGTGCGCACTTCGGCCTTGGACAGGAACGACAGTGGCGTGAGCATGCCCAGCAGCGGAATGTCGGTCCAGGACACGTGGTTGCTGACCCAGAGCATCGGTGTCTTCGGCAGCTCGCCATGGACGGTCACGTCAAAGGGCAGGGCGTTGCTCAGGCGGGCCATGAAAAACCGCGACCAGCGCTGACGACGCGCCATCGAATGGGCCAGGCTCAGGCGCTCGAACACCCCGAACACGCTGGCCATGCCCAAGCCCAGCGTCACCACCACCAGCACTCGCGCGATTCGCGCGTACACCCGCAACCGGCTCATTACACAGCCGCCTTGAAGTGTTTGGCGTAACGCGGGCAGAGTTCGTCGCGCTTGAGCAGGATGAACACATCGGCGACCTGGAAGTCTTCGTCCCAGCATGGCTCGCCGCAGATCTTCGCGCCCAGGCGCATGTAGGCCTTGAGCAGCGGTGGCATTTCGGCGATCACGTTCGACGGGATGTCCAGGCTTGGCAGCGGGTTTTTCGGCTCGGCGCGCAGATGTTCGGTGCACAGGTAGCGTTCGCGCAGACGCTGCATGATCGCGTGGGCCTGCACGCCGCCATCCTGCATCGGAATGCTCGCGCATCCCATCAGGTAGCTGTAGCCGCCCTGGTTCAGGACTTCGGCCAGTTCACCCCAGAGCACGGCGATGGTACCGCCGTTACGGTAGGCCGGGTCGACGCAGGTGCGACCGATTTCCAGGATCGGGCCTTGCAGGTGCACCAGGCCGTGCAGGCTGAATTCTTCTTCGCTGTAAAACCTGCCCAGGCTGCTGGCAGCGGTGTGGTCGAGCAAACGGGTGGTCGCCACCAGACGTCCGGTATTCAAGTCACGTACGCCGATGTGGGCGCAGTGAACGTCGTAGTCATCCATGTCCAGACCCAGTTCAGCGCCCTTGAGCCTGGCGTTGAATTCGCCGCTGAACACGTTGAAGCGCAAGGCCTGGGCCTCCTGCAATGCCTCGGCGCCCACCAGGCGTTCGGCTTGCAGGCGGCGTTCGTTGCCGGTGTCGCTGATGCGGGCGATCTGAGTCATGGCGAATCTCCGTGCGGGCTGCTCACCCGTCTTTGGGCTACAGCGAATCGACTTTCTTTGTCTGGCAAAGTCAGGCTATGTAGCCCCGGTGTCATCGCCATTAAGCTTTGGTGATGCTTATATGACAGCCCACAAGGAGCCTCTTATGCCCTGGCAAATCCTGTTGAACCGCCGTGATCGCCTGCCCGCCAACCCGGATCTGGCTGAAGGTTTCGCGACCTTGTTGCAGCAGTTGGGAGCGGTCACGCCGTTCGAATTGGCCGTGCTTGGCGGGCGGTTGATGGCGACGCCGGGGCTGGCGTTTCTGGTGGGGTATCAAGCGGCCTTGCGCATGCTCTGGCCGAGTGCGCCGCTGAGCCTCGGCGCGCTGTGCGCCACCGAACAGCGCAGCCTGCGCCCGGCCGACATGCAAACCCGACTGAGCGGTTTGCGTCTGAGCGGACGCAAGGATTTCGTCACCGCCGGCAATGCCGCCGACTGGCTGCTGGTGGCGGCCCGCAGCGAGGAGCCCGGCGTCGATCCACGCTTGAGCCTGGCGGTGATCTATCGTGGTGAGCCGGGTGTGCGGGTGGAAAAGCTGGCGCCGATTCCGTTGATGCCGGACATCAGCCATGGCCGCTTGTCTCTGGATAACGCACTGTGCGAATTGCTCGCCGGGGATGGCTGGGACGCGTACGTCAAACCGTTCCGCACGCTGGAAGACATCTACGTACTGAGCGCCATGACGGCGTGGTTGTATGGCGTCGGCCAGGAATGCGATTGGCCACAAGGCTTGCAACTGCGGTTGCTGGGGTTGTTGGCCGGGTGCGCGGAAACCAGTCGTCAGCCACCGACCCATCCGGCCGGGCATGTGTTGCTTGGCGGGTTGTTTGCGCAGTTCGAAGGGCTCAAGGCCGAGGTGAATGAGGCGCTGGCTGGAGGGCCTCCAGAGTGGGCGACGATGTGGCAGCGGGATCAGGCGGTGATGGAGTTGGCGGCGGGGGCGAGGGGCAAGCGGTTGGCCAAGGCATTGGCGCTGTATTGACGGCCGTCATCGCGAACAGGCTCGCTCCTACATTTGGAATGCATTCCCCTGTAGGAGTGAGCCTGCTCGCGATAGCAATCTTTCAGGCAATACAAATTTCTGAACTGTCATCAACCTCGACTAGGCTCAGCAGGTTCAATCTCCGAGCCCCCGCCATGCCCAAAGGCTTGCCCCTGATTTTCCTGCTGTTGCTCAGCTTCACGGTCCAGGCCGAAAACTGGCCCGCCGAGCAATGGCCGACCGCCCCGACGCCGACCGGCCCGGCGCTGCAAGCCCTGGAGGCCTACGCCTTCCCATCCCGCGATGACACCACTCGCCAGGGTGTTCGTACCGATGCCTTGCTGGTGATCCGCGACGGCCAGTTGATCTACGAACGCTACGCCGGTCCGACGACGGCCGAGACGCCGCACCTGACCTGGTCGATCAGCAAGAGCCTGATGGCCACGATCCTCGGCGTGGCCTATGGCGAAGGCTTGTTCAAGCTCGGCGACCCGGTGGCGAAGTTTTATCCGCCCCTGCAAACACACCCCGACATGACCATGGCCGACCTGCTGCACTGGGCCTCGGGCCTGGATTGGCAGGAGGACTACGAATACGCACCGCTGAAGTCTTCGGTGGTGGCCATGCTCTACACCCGCGGTCACCACGACATGGCCGCGTTCACCGCGGCCCATGATGCTTATGCCGCGCCAGGCCAGGCGTTTCGCTACTCCAGCGGTGACAGCAACCTGCTGTCCGCCGCGCTGAAAACCATCGTCGGTCCCGGCCGTTATCCCGACTTTCCGTGGACTGCATTGTTCGAACCGCTGGGCATTCGCCACGCGATCTGGGAAACAGATGCCACGGGCACTTTCGTCGCGTCGTCCTATGCCTACCTCACTGCACGGGACCTGGCCCGGGTCGGTCTGTTGATGGCCCGCGAAGGTCGTTGGGGAGGCAAGCAGCTACTGCCCAAGGATTGGGTGGCGTTCAACCGGGAGCCGTTCGCTCACTATCACGCACACAAAGACGATGCCGTACCCGGCGGCCAATGGTGGCTCAATCGAGCCGTCGAGGGCGCGGCACAACCCTGGCCCGATGCCCCCGCCGACACCTTCGCCGCATTGGGTCATTGGGGGCAGGCAATGTATGTGATCCCCAGCGAACACCTGGTGATCGTCCGCTATGGCGATGACCGCGACGGCAGCTACCGGCACAACCAATTGCTCCAACTCGCGCTCAAGGTCTTTGCCGGGAAGGTGCAGCCATGACCGGTTTCATTCGCCGTCGACCGGCCAGTTCCCTATTGTTGATCCTGCTGATCGCCTTGCTCGGCTGGATCTGGCACGAGCGGGTGGCGCTGTGGGCGTTCCCCGACATCATCAGCGCCTACACCGCCAAGGAATACTGTTCGTGCCGCTACGTGATGAACAACGACGCCGAGTACTGCCACGGTTATGTGCAACAGTGGCTGCCCGCCAGCGACTTTACCGATGATGTTGCTGGCAAGCGGGTAACGGTCAGCGGCATGGGCCGCAGCAACAGCGCAGTGTGGATCGGCGAGCGCCAGGGCTGTCGCTTGCAGCCCTGAGTGCGATGAAGTGCCTGGGTGAGAGGAGGGCTTTTGTGGCGATGGGGTAACGGATGGCTTGCAATGCGCTGAAGGCCGGTTAAGGTTCAGCACAGGTTTATCTGCCCCACGAGTCTCTATGTTCAAGCGCTCCACCCTTCAACCCCTCGCTTTCCTGCTGCTGGCCGGTGCTGCGTTGTCGGCCCGTGCCGATTGGTACCTGGATGGCGAGTCTTCGCGCCTGTCGTTCGTCAGCACCAAAAACGCCAATGTCTGCGAAGTGCAGCGCTTTCTGGTGCTGCACGGCAAGGTCGATCCCGAAGGACTGGCGCAGGTGGAAGTCGAGCTGGAGTCGATCAACAGCGGCATTGCGTTGCGCGATGAGCGCATGCGCAAGGAACTGTTCCAGATCGACCGGTTTCCCGACGCCTTGATCACCACGAAAATCGATCTGCGCCCGATCAATGATCTTGCTCCCGGCGCACAGCTGGAGTTGCGCCTGCCGCTGATGGTGGACCTGCACGGCAAACAACACGAATACCCCGCCGAACTGCTGGCGACCCGTCTCGATGACCGGCGCTTCCAGGTGGTGACCCTCGAACCGCTGGTGATCAATGCCGAGGATTTCGATCTGACGCCTGGTCTGGAGACGTTGCGTAAAATGGCCGGCCTCTCGGCGATCAGTCTGTCGGTGCCGGTGGGTGCGGTGCTGATTTTTACGGCGCGCTGACATGGCCGGAGCGATTTTTCCCTGGCGTGAAGGCAACCACTTCGAACTGCTGGTCGATGGTCCGCAGTTTTTCCCGCGCATGCTGGTGGCGATTGCCCGCGCCGAAGAACAGGTTGAGTTGGAGTTGTATCTGGTGGAGGCGGGCGCCTGTGCCGAAGCCATGGTCCAGGCCCTGGTACAGGCCGCCGAGCGTGGGGTGCGGGTGCGCTGCCTGTTCGATGATTACGGCAGCCTCGCCTTCACCCTGACCTTGCGCCGGCGGCTGATGGCCGCCGGGGTGGAGCTGCGTTTCTACAATCGCCTGAGCTGGCGGCGCTGGGTCGGCAATTTCTACCGCGATCACCGCAAGCTGTTACTGGTGGACCAAAGCATGGCAGTGGTCGGCGGCACCGGTGTCACCGACGAGTTTTGGACCCCGGGGGAAGACGTCAGCGAATGGCACGAAGTGATGGTGGAAATCACCGGGCCGCTGGTGCTCGATTGGCAGTTGCTGTTCGACCGCCAGTGGATCGCCAACCGCCATCGTCGCGCCTGGCGTCCCGCCTCGCATTTCGGCTTGCCGCGCCTGCCTCGGGTGCCATCGATGGGCGAGGGCATGGGCCGGGTGGCCTATGCCGACGCCCGCCAGCACCGGGATATTCTGCAATCGCTGGTGCGCGCCCTGAACAGCGGCCAGCGACGGATCTGGCTGGCCACGCCGTACTTTTTGCCGACCTGGAAAGTCCGCCGTTCCCTGCGCCGGGCGGCTGCCCGGGGCGTCGATGTGCGGTTGCTGCTGACCGGGCCCCGTACCGATCACCCGTCCGTGCGCTACGCCGGGCATCGTTACTACCCGCGACTGCTCAAGGCCGGGGTGAAGATCTTCGAGTACCAGCCGTGTTTCCTGCACCTGAAAATGGTCTTGATCGATGACTGGGTGAGCATCGGCTCGTGCAACTTCGATCACTGGAATCTGCGCTTCAACCTGGAAGCCAATCTGGAAGCGCTGGACCCCGGGTTGACCCGGTCGGTGGCAGCGAGTTTCGAACACGACTTCGCCCTGAGCCAGCAAGTCAGCCTGGAAGAATGGAAGCGCCGGYCACTGTGGCGGCGGATCAAGCAGCGGGTGTGGGGATGGGTGGATCGGGTGGTGGTGAATCTGCTGGATCGAAGGGG
The DNA here is from genome assembly GCF_056402075.1 of Pseudomonas sp. P4_C3. NCBI lineage: Bacteria > Pseudomonadati > Pseudomonadota > Gammaproteobacteria > Pseudomonadales > Pseudomonadaceae > Pseudomonas > Pseudomonas sp. P4_C3. The sequence continues at coordinate 2,399 of NZ_JBFUIC010000165.1, read as the reverse complement.
TTGACCCCCGATTTTCTGAACACTGAAAACCACTGTGGGAGCGAGCTTGCTCGCGATGAGGGCTTAACATTCGACATCTCTGTCGACTGTCAGTCCGCTATCGCGAGCAAGCTCGCTCCCACAGGTTTTTGCAGTGTTTGAACGGTTACAGCAACTCAAAACTCTGCTGCGTCACGTCCTGGGAATCCAGGCCGATCTGCACGTTGAACTTGCCCGGCTCCGCCGCGTACTTGAGCTGGGTGTTGTAGAACTTCAGCTCGTCCTCAGTGATGGTGAAGTGCACGACCTTCTGTTCGCCGGCCTTGATCATCACTTTCTGGAAGTTCTTCAGTTCCTTGATCGGGCGGATCATCGAGCCGGCCACGTCCTGGATGTACAACTGCACCACGGTTTCGCCGTCACGCTTGCCGGTGTTCTTCACTGTGACGCTGGCGTCGAGCTTGCCGGTCTTGTTCAGTGTGGTCGACGACAGGGCCATGTCGCTCAGGCTGAACTCGGTGTAGCTCAGGCCATAACCGAACGGGTACAAGGGGCCTGTGGTGTCATCGAAATATTGCGAGGTGTAGTTGCCCGGTTTGCCCGGGGTGAACGGCCGGCCAATGGTCAGGTGGTTGTAGTAGGTCGGAATCTGGCCGACCGAGCGCGCGATACTGATCGGCAGTTTGCCCGACGGGTTGTAGTCGCCGAACAGCACATCGGCGATGGCGTTGCCGCCCTCGGTGCCGGTGAACCAGGTTTCCAGGATCGCGTCAGCCTGCTCCCTCTCCTCGAGGATCGTCAGTGGGCGGCCGTTCATCAACACCAGCACCAGCGGTTTGCCGGTGGCTTTCAATGCGCGAATCAGCTCGCGCTGGTTTTCCGGGATGTTCAGGTCGGTGCGGCTCGACGATTCGTGGGACATGCCACGGGATTCGCCGACGGCGGCAACCACTACGTCAGCGTCCTTGGCCGCTTTCACTGCTTCGTCGATCAGCACGTTCGCCGGGCGAGGGTCATCCACCACTTCCGGGGCGTCGAAGTTGAGGAAGTTGAGGTAGCCGAGGATGTTTTTGTCACTGGTGATGTTGGCGCCACGAGCGTAGATCAGCGTCGATTGAGCGCCCAGGGCGTTGGTCATGCCGTCGAACAGGGTCACCGATTGCGCCGGTTTACCGGCAGCGGCCCAGCTGCCCATCATGTCGATGGGCGCCTTGGCCAGCGGACCGACCAGGGCGATTTTTGCAGTCTTCTTAAGTGGCAGGGTTTCGTTGCGGTTTTTCAGCAGCACCTGGCTGCGACGCGCCACATCGCGGGCCTCGGCGCGGTGCAGACGGCTGTCGGCGTAGGTGTCGACCGGGTCATCCTCGGCCTTGCCGATGCGCAGGTACGGGTCCTTGAACAGGCCCATGTCGTACTTGGCGCCCAGTACCGCACGCACGGCATTGTCGATGTCGCTCTGCTGGATCTCGCCGGACTTCAGCAGCCCTGGCAGCTCTTTGCCGTACAGGGTGTCGTTCATGCTCATGTGGATGCCGGCCTTGATCGCCAGCTTCGCCGCTTCGCGACCGTCGGCGGCAACGCCGTGCTTGATCAGCTCGAAAATCGCCCCGTGGTCGCTGACCGCCAGGCCCTTGAAGCCCCACTCCTTGCGCAGCAGGTCGTTCATCAGCCAGGTGTTGGCGGTGGCCGGCACGCCGTTGATCGAGTTCAGCGCGACCATCACTCCGCCGGCACCGGCGTCAATCGCCGCACGGTACGGTGGCAGATAGTCCTGGTACATCTTGACCGGGCTCATGTCGACGATGTTGTAGTCGCGGCCACCCTCGACCGCGCCGTACAGGGCGAAGTGCTTGACGCTGGCCATGATGCTGTCGGCCGCGTTGGCGCCAGTGCCCTGGAACGCCTTGACCATCACGCCGGCAATGCGCGACACCAGGTAGGTGTCTTCGCCGAAGCCTTCGGAAGTACGGCCCCAACGCGGGTCGCGGGAGATGTCGACCATCGGCGCGAAGGTGATGTCGAGGCTGTCAGCCGCGGCTTCCTTGGCGGCGATGCGCCCGGACAGGCCAATGGCGTCCATGTCCCAGCTCGAGGCCAGGGCCAGCGGGATCGGGAAAATGGTGCGGTGGCCGTGGATCACGTCGTAGGCGAAGAACATCGGGATCTTCAGGCGGCTGCGCATGGCCGCGTCCTGCATCGGCCGGTTTTCCGGGCGGGTGATCGAGTTGAACGTACCACCGATGTTGCCCGCCGCGATTTCCTTGCGGATCAGCTCCCGGGGCATTTCCGGGCCGATGCTGATCAGGCGCAACTGGCCGATTTTTTCATCGAGGGTCATTTGCTTCATCAGATTGCTGACGAAGGCTTCCTTGTTCTCCAGGGGTGCGGGTGTCGTGGCGGCCAATACGTTATGACTGGCC
>NZ_JBFUIC010000164.1:0-9628 GCF_056402075.1 Pseudomonas sp. P4_C3 | reverse complement strand
ACACCCCGAGGCGGACGTGCGGGTGCGGATTCACCCGGACTGCATCAACGGCCACAAAAAAAGTTGCCTGCTTGACGCCGCTCTTGCCCGCGGCGTGACGCTGGAAAGTCGCCATGTGTCCTGGGCCTCGCTGGCGCGCCGGGCGCAGCGGGTCTATGTAGGTACCAGTCAGGCCGGGCTCGAGGCCATGATTCAAGGCATCCCGGTCACCTGCTTCGGCTTGCCGTTCTACGCCGGCTGGGGCCTGACCGATGATCGCCAGGCAATCCCCCGTCGCCAGGCCCGACCGAACCTTGAGCAGTTGGTGGCGGYGGCGTACATCCGCTATTGCCGCTACGTCGACCCGCTGACCGATCAGCGTTGCGATGTCATGACTGTGGCCCGTCAACTGGCCCGGCAAAAACACCAAGACAGCCAGTTCGCGGGGACATTGACCTTGCTGGGTGTGCCACACCGACAGCGGCCGGCGATCCGCACCCTGCTCAAAAGCCGATGGGGCCGGTTGACGTTCGTCAGCGATAGTGCCGAGCTGATGCAATCCGTAGTCGGCGAAACCGGCAAGCTGTTGGTGTGGCGAGCCAGCGAACCCGGCGATCTGCAATCCCGTGCCGAGGCCCACAGCGTGCCGCTATGGCGCATCAGCCCGGGCATGCTGCAATCACCGGGTGGCGATGAGCAACCACTGGTTCAGATTCGCGGCCTGCCGTGCAGCCCCCATCAAGCCCGGGAGTACAACTCCCATCCTGAAGCCGGCCTGTTCGACAGCTGCGCACGTTATCGACAAATTCACCGCTACCTCAGACGCATGTTCTGATCCCTTGCCGGCGAAGGCGTTTTTGAAACTTGCGTTGCGCTTTCGGCCGCCTTCGCTGGCAAGCCAGCGCCTGCAAAAACGCGTACACACCGTCATTTTGTGGACTTGCTGGCTCAGTTGCTTTCCGCCGTTGCATCGATCTTTCGGCTGCTCGGCTTATAGTTTTTGAAGTTCCTGCGCAACAATGGCAACGGTTTCGGCGATTTGCTCCCGGGTGTGCAGGCACGACACGAAAAAGCGTACACGAGCCGATTTTTCGGGCACCGCCGGATGAAGAATGGGTTGGGCGTTGATACCTCGACGGGACAGCGCGCTGGACAACTGGGTAGCCTTGAGCGAACTGCCGGTGATGATCGGCACCACTGCCAGACCGGTGCTTGTGCCGGTATCCAGGCCGGCGTCCCTGGCCAACTCGAGGAATTGCCTGCCGCGCGCCTGCAAGGTTGTGACGCGCTCGCCATCCTCAGGTAGACAACGCAATGCCGCCAACGCTGCCGCAGCTACCGGTGCCGGCATGCCGACGCTGTAGAGAAAACCCGGCGCCAGGAACTTGAGATGCTCTACCAGCGCTGACTCACCGGCGATATAGCCACCACAACTGGCCAGGCTTTTGCTCAAGGTGCCCATCCAGATATCCACGTCACTGCCGGCCAGACCGAAATGTTCACGGATGCCCTTGCCGGTCTGTCCCATTACGCCCAGTGAATGCGCTTCATCGACCATCAGCAACACTTGGTGTTTCTTCCTGAGTTCGACGAAGCGTGGCAAATCCGGGAAGTCGCCATCCATACTGTAGATGCCTTCGAGTACCACCAACACGCGCTCGAAATGCTGACGCTGATCGCTCAACACCCGGTCAACCGCTTCCCAGTCGTTGTGGGCAAAGACGAGACGCCGGGCGCCGGACAATTGAATCCCCTGGAGAACGCTGTTATGGATCAGTTCGTCATGCAGGATCAAATCCCGCGGACCGAATAGATAACCAATGGTGGTCACGTTCGTCGCATGGCCGCTGACGAAAGTAATAGCGTCGTCCACCTCATAGAGCCGGGCCAGTTCCTGCTCCARCTCGCGATGGATCGGACGATCGCCCGACACCRGACGGCTGGCGGAAACTGACGTTCCATAGCGATCAATGGCCGCTTTGGCGGCTTCAGCGACCACTGGATGCCCCGAGTAGCCCAGGTAGTTGTAGCTGGCGAAGTTCACGTAGCGGCTACCGCCCATGACAGTTTCCGCACCCGCCAAACCTTCGTGCAACTTGAAAAACGGATTGGCCAGGCCGAAGCGCGCAGCCCCGTCGAGCATGATGCGCAAATGCTGATAGCCAGGGTGCTGATCAAATCGGCAAAACTGCTCAAAGCCCTCGCGCGGGGCGCCTTTGACGCCCTCTAGTGAAGGGCTTGGAGCGCAATCGCCGATCTTGCGCAGTCGCCGTTCCAGGGCCTGTTGAATCAACTTGTCCTTCATCGAAGTGGCAAGCCCGGGCGTGGTTTTATTGGTCATGGTCCGGATCAATTAATCAAACGTGAAGGTTTCAAATCCTGGGTGCTCAACGGCGCAATGTCGTCGCGGGAAATGTCGACCCCGTGACGGGCGAGCGTATCGCTCGTCAGCGTCTGCCCGTTATGTTCGGTATCCGGTTGCACATCGCAATCCTGATTGCCTCGCAGGAGTTCAAGGATTCGAACAGTGATTTTGCCGATGCTTGACGCTTCGCTCAGCTCCATTACCGGCAGACGCACACCGAATCGCTCCTCGACTGCCACCACCAGTTCGACACTCATCAGCGAGTCCAGCCCCAACTCTTGAAGCGGTCGCGTGGCGTCCAGTTTGCTGGTTGGTAACCGCAGGATTTCGCTGATTTCCTGTTTAAGCATTTCACCGAACAGTTCGATCAGCTCGCAGTCGTCCATTTCGGTCAACAGCCGCTGGATATCGTCGACATCGCTTTCTTCGTCCTGCTCACCACCGTGCAATCTGGCCAGCTCATTGAATTTTGGCGAGCCGGCTGCCGGCAGGAATCGCGACAGTGCTTTCCAGTCCAGCTCAAGTACGCCCAGCCCCGAACGCCGCTGCAACAGCAACCGCTCCAGGGTTTCCAGTGCCGCTTGCGACTGCAGGGCAGCACCGCCCATGCGGCTTTGCAGGGCATCTTTGATGTCCTGGTTGCGCGCCAGGAAACCCGCATCATCGATGGCTCCCCAGAGTACGCTGGTTGCCGGCAGCCCCTGCGCCAGGCGATGACGCGCCAACGCTTCGAGCCAATGGTTGGCGGCGACGTAGTTGGCCTGCCCCGGGTTGCCGAACAAGGTCGTTGCCGAGGAAAACAGCACGAAGAAGTCCAACGGCAAATGGGCCGTCAATTCATGCAGGTATTGCGCGCCTTTGGCCTTGGGTTCAAGCACCCGTTGCAACTGCTCCTGGCTGAGGTTGCGGATCAGCCCATCATCAAACACGGTGGCCGCATGCACGATGCCCCGCAACGGTGCCTTGGAGGCTTCGATGCTCGCCAGCACGCTGCGCAATTGAGCGCTATCGGTGATATCGCAAGCCAGCGCCTGCACCTCGATACCTTGCTCGCGCCACGCCGCCAGCGCCGGCTGCGCTTCTTCGGTAGCAGCACCGCGACGACCGAGCAGCACCAGGTGACGCGCGCCCTTCTCCACCAGCCATTGCGCAGTACGCAGACCGAAACCGCTGAGCCCGCCCGTCACCAGGTAGGTGCCGTCGGCGGCCAGTTGCAAGGCCTGAGCCTGCGCCACCGGCGCGTGGAAAACCTGCTGGATCGGTGTGCGGTAGGTGACGACGATCTTGCCGATCTGCCTGGCCTGCTGCATGTAGCGGAATGCTTCGACGACTTCATTGGCATCGAAGGCGCGATAAGGCAGCGGACTCAAAATGCCGTCGCGGAACAATGCCATCATTTCGCCAAACAGCCGACGGGTCAGCTGCGGACGTTCGCTCATGAGCTGGTCGGCATCGATGCCAAAGTAGCTGATGTTGTTGCGGAACGGCCGCAGGCCGATCTTGGTGTTCTGGTAAAAGTCGCGCTTGCCCAGTTCGAGGAAGCGACCAAACGGCTTGAGTACTCGCAGGTTGCGATTGATGGCCTCACCCGCCAGGGAGTTGAGTACTACGTCCACGCCGCGGCCATCGGTAATGGCCAGGATGTCATCGGCAAACGCCAGCGAACGCGAGTCGAAGATATGCTCGACGCCCAACAGGCGCAGGAAATCGCGCTTCTCGTCGCTACCCGCCGTGGCGTAGATTTCGGCGCCGCACCATTTTGCAATCTGGATCGCGGCAATGCCGACGCCGCCCGCTGCACCGTGAATCAGGATTTTCTCTCCCGGTTCAAGCCGCGCCAGGTGATGCACGGCGTAATACACGGTGAAGAAAGTACTCGGAATGGTCGCCGCCGCTTCAAACGACATGCCTTCAGGAATGCGCGCCACAGCATTGGCATTGGTGATCAGGCGATTGGCGAAGCTCGACGGACCAAAACCGACGACACGGTCGCCCGGCTGGAAATCACCCTCGACCATCGCCCCTTTACCGCGCACCACACCGGCAAACTCGAAGCCCAGCGTCGGGCCCGAGAAGCCATTTTCGATCGCTTCATCAGACAGCAGACCCAACGCGAACATAACATCGCGGAAGTTCAAACCCGTGGCCTGAACCTCGATATCCAGTTCATCGTCTGCCGGCACCAGCGGCGCTCGTGCTTCCCAGCGCAAATTGCGCAGCTGCCCCGGCAAATCGAAGCCGAGCCTGATCTGCGTCGGCGCATCCAGCAGCGCACTGCCTGGCAACTCATCGGGCTGGATTCGCAGCCGTGCGACATACCGATCGCCCGCCGCGCTGATCGCCAGTTCGGTTTCTTCATCCGCATTGAGCAGTGCCGGCACCAGGGCCTCGACGCCAGCGCCAATCGCCAGATCGAGCAGACGAACTCGACAACCGACCGCTTCGTTCGTCAACGTCCGACCGAAGCCCCACAAGGCAGCATCGGCAATGCCTTGCACAGTCGTATCCAGGCGGCTGCCTTGCGGTAACAAATGGATGGCGGCGCCGGAGGTCAGCAACCAGCAATCCGCAGCGACGCCGGCCGATTCACAGGCTTGCGTGATGGCTGCGGCGTGCATGCAGCGGTCAGCCTGGGCATCAAGCCCTTGGGGTGCGAACAGGCCGGCCAGCATTACCACGTGTTGAGGCACCGCTGGACGTTCACGTAACTGTTGCGCCAGATCCGATGCCGAGCCAGGCGCGAGCAGCGCGGCCTCTTGACCTTGCTCGCGCAACATCGAGGCGAGTGCCCGGGCAAACGGTGCTTCAGGACCTTGCCCATCGGCTACCAGCAACCAGCTCTGGCGCGGATACTCACGTGCAACCGCGAGGGTCTTCGCACAATTTTCGGCGGCTACCAACAGATAGCAGCCAGACGCCGAGTACGGAATGAACTCCAGCGGCTCGGACACCTTCAGGCCATGACGCCGCAATTCCTGTTGCCAGAATCCCGGGGGCTGTTGCACCGCTAACGCCTGTTGCCCCTGTCGGGCCAGCCACCAGGAAGGTTCGGCGCCAAATGTGAAGTCCGCCCAACGCGCAGGGTGTTGCGCCAACAGAAGCACTTCACCGTTGGCACACAGCCTTGCAGCGCCATGGTGCAAGCCTTGACTGACGGCTTCCAGCGGTGCCAGGTCGGTGGCGACAAGGACCAGATCGAAGTCGTTCGCCGGCACCCGGGCGATTTTTTCCGACGCCTCCAGACTCAGTATCTGAAGCTCCGGGAGCTCAGCCTGGAGCATCGACGCAATTTCAATGTTCTGCGCAGAGTACTGATAATCGACCCGGTCAAAATCCAGGCCGACACACAAGTCTGCCGCCAGTGGTACCCCCTCGAAACCGAGTTCGAGAATACGCAGGCGCTGCCCGTCAGGCAGAGCGCTCAACCGTTGGGTGATATGTTCTCGCAGACCGCCCAGCAACGCTTGGTGACCGGACGCGCCGAGCACCAGGCGGGTCAATGCGGCGGGCGTGGTTTCCCGTGGCAGCAGTTGCGCAATCTTCACCTGACCGCTGATCAGCTCCAGCAGATGCATGCCGATCCGGCCGACCGAATGAATGATCTGGAAGTGTTCGGGATAGCTGCTGAACAGTTCCTGCCAGATGTCTTGCGCACTCGCTCGCTCGCCTTGATCGGCAAGCTGCCAGCCGCCATCGCCTGTCGCAACCAGGCTGCCATCCTCCAGCGCTTGCTCAAGAAGATGCTCAAGATAACCTCCTGCTTCCCAGGTGGAGCGCTGTTGCAGCGTCAGCTCACCGCCCAGCTTCTCGATGGCTTCCAGCACGAAACTGCCACACAGACCCTCGAGCAAAGGGTCGATTTCATCGGCATAACGGAGCAATCCGGGATCATCCGCGATAGCGCAAAGGTGCTGCTGCAACTGCGCCTCCAACCGTGAGTCCGCCAATGGCAATGCGCGTTCATTCGCAGGATAGGGTTTGGCAACCCCGACAAAGTCCACCAGTTTGATGTCGCCACTGCGATCCTTGTGCAGCCGAACCCCACGAAAACGGGCGTCCTTGATGCAGATGACCGCGCGGCCATGGACGTCGTACAACGTGAAGTCCGCCAACAGGGAATGCGCTGAACGTCGTACCAGAGTGACCTGGGCCAGACAAGGCGGCAGGCTGCCAGCAGCGAAGGCGATACGCCCGAGTTTCACCGGGATAAAGGCCAGGTCTTTGCGGCTGTCGRCCTCCTGGTCCAACAGTTGGGTGATCAACTGGAAGGCACTGTCCAGCAGTGCCGGGTGCACATTCAACGTTGCGAGTTCATCCTCGATCGGGGCCGGGACCGTCAACCGCGCCAACACCTGGTTGCCGTCGATCCAGCCTGCCTCGACGGCTTGATAAGCCGGGCCATAATTGAGACCAACCGCACGGGTCAGCGCCAGGTGCCCGGACGAGGTGAAATCAGGAGCGCGCGCTGGAACGACTGGAGCGGTGCTGGCCAGCAACCCGCCGCGCGCTTCACCCACAAGCCTGGCAACCACATGCTGCACCCACGGCTCAGCCTGGGCAGTGCTGCGCGACACGATGGAAAGGGCACCGTCGGTAGTGTCGATCATCACACGGACCTTTTTGCTGAAATCCGAGTGAAGCAAGAGCGGGCTGTGAATTTCCAGCTCTTCGATTTCCACATACTCACCGGGTTGATACTGCAATGCAGCAGCGAGTGCGACTTCGGTGAAACCCGCGCCCGGGAACAACACCGAGTCGCCCACCATGTGGTCGCCCAGTGACGGGAACAGTTGCGTATCCAGGCGATTGTCCCAGGTGAATTCATGCTCCGGCAGCATATAACCCAACAGCGGATGGACGCGCTCTCGGCTCAGGTGGCCGGAAGACTCGGGCGTGTCTGCGTGCCAGTGACGTTCGCGCTGCCAGGCGTAATTGGGTAATTGCACGAAACGGCCGGAGTGAGGAAACAGGCATTGCAGATCGATGTCGACACCGGCAATCAGTACCTTCGCCAGCGTACGATCAATCATCTGCGGGTTTTCTTCACCACGCAGCACCGTCGGGATCACAACCCCTTCCAGCTCCTGGCTGGCCATCGCATCGGCCACATAGGCACGCAGGATCGGGTGCGGGCCGACCTCCACGAATACGTTGTAGCCCTGCTCGGCGAGCGCCTCACTGGCGGACTTGAACAGCACCGGATAACGAATGTTTTTCCACCAGTACCCGGCGTCCAGATGTTCACCAGCCAGCACGTCGCCGGTCACGGTCGAATACATTGGAATACTGGCGTGACCCGGGACGATGTCGCTCAACACGTCGATGACTTGATCGGCGATCACATCCATGGCCGGCGAGTGGAACGCATAATCGAGACCCAGTCGGCGAACGAATACCTGACGCTCGGTCAGCGCGTGTTCCAGGGTTTCTAGCGCAGCCACCTGGCCGGCGACGGTCGCCCCCTTGAAACTGTTCTCGCCGGCGACGACCAACTCGCTGTCCAGGTCGAGCGTCTTCAACAGGCTCGCAGTGTCCGCCCCCGACAACCCTACCGCCGACATGTTGCCGCAGCCCTTGGTCAAGCCTTGCAGGCGACTGCGATGGTAGATCACACGGGTGGCGTCGTTCAGCGTCAGTGCTCCGCATGCCCAGGCGGCAGCGACTTCACCCACGCTGTGGCCGATGACGGCCACCGGTACTACGCCTTTTTCGGCCAGCATGCGGGTGACACCCACTTGCAATGCAAACAACGCCGGTTGCGCAAATTCAGTCAACTGATAGCGGTCATCACCCAGCTCGACCGCCAGTTCGGCGATCAACGAATAGCCGGATAGCGCATGGAAAACCGCGTCCACCTCGGCAACCGCCTGATGGAAAACCGGATCGGCCAGCAACGACTTGCCCATGCCCTGCCACTGCGATCCATTACCGGAGAAGACGAACACGGGCCCTTTTGCCTGATCCAGGACACGGCCACTTTCCAGTACCGCCGACAACGCCGGAACGCCCGGTTCCGTGACGAAATCCAATAGCGTCTGAGCGCTGCGTTGAGCATCCGCACCGAACACCACCACCCGTTGCGGGAGCAACTCGCGGCGAAACATCGACTGGTAGGCCACGTCGTAAAGATTTGCCGCGTCCGGCCCGGACAAAAATTGCGCCAGCTGTTCGGACTGGGCCGCCAAGGCTGCGTTGTCCTTGGCAGAAACAATCAACGGCACTGACTGCCCCATCTGGCGCGGGGCCTGCGGCGCCTGTGGCGGACTTTCCAGGATGACGTGGGCGTTGGCCCCGCCGAAACCGAAAGAGTTGACACCGACCACCAGTTTTCCGCTGGGTTTGAGCGCTTGGGTTTCAGTGACCACACTCAGGTTGAGGTCAGCGAAAGGAATGTTCGGATTGAGCTTCTTGATGCCGATGGTGGCGGGCACCTTGCGTTCGATCACGCAGTACAGCGCCTTCATCAAACCGGCGACACCCGAGGCTGCCTCAAGGTGCCCGATATTGCTTTTGATCGAACCGATCAGCAGTGGCTGATCCGCCGGGCGCTGCTGCCCCAGCGCCTCACCGATAGCCCGGCTCTCGATAGGATCGCCGACTGGCGTGCCCGTACCGTGAGCTTCCAGGTAGTCAATGTCTGTCGCACTGATGCCAGCACTGTCGTAGGCCTGCTTCATCAGGGCTATCTGCGCATCCGCGCTCGGGACGGTCAAACTCGACTTTCGCCCATCGGTATTAGCCGCACTGCCGGCAACGACCGCGAGGATCTGGTTTGCGTCCTCGATCGCCTTGTCGTAATCCTTCAGATAGAAAAGCCCCGCGCCTTCAGAACGGACATAGCCATCTGCAGACTCATCGAACACATGACATTGCCCCGTGCGCGACAACATTGAAGCCTTGGAAAAGATCAAGAAGCCAAAAGGGTGAAGATGCAGGCTGACACCACCGGTAATCGCCTGTTCGATATCGCCGTTCTGAATGGCCTGGCAAGCCTGGTGAAAGGCCATCAGGGAAGAAGAGCACGCCGTGTCGATGGCCATGCTCGGGCCTTGAAGGTCATAAAAAAAAGATAGCCGGTTGGCCGCGATACTGAAGGTATTACCGGTGGCGGTTGCCGCATCAATCGTCGACATGTCATGCGTCAGACGATAGCCGTAGTCGACACTGGCGATCCCCAGGTAAACACCGCAATCGCTGCCACGCAGGCTCGACGGTTTGACACCGGCGTTCTCGAACACTTCCCAGCCAAGCTCCAGCAATAAACGCTGCTGAGGGTCCATGACC
>NZ_JBFUIC010000163.1:0-9636 GCF_056402075.1 Pseudomonas sp. P4_C3 | reverse complement strand
GCAGCTCATCGAGAAGCATGGCGAGGAGCAGGGCCTCGATATCAAGGTCGACTGGAACAGCATCTCCGGTGCCACGGCGATGAACGAGGCACTATTGGCCGGCGCGCTGGATGTGGTGTCAGCCGGCGTGCCGCCGATGCTCACGATCTGGGATCGGACAAAAGGCAAGCAGAACGTCAAGGCCATTGCTTCGCTGGGCTCGATGCCCAATTACCTGCTGACGAATAATCCGAATGTGAAGAGCCTCAAGGACCTCACTGAGAAAGATCGCATCGCCGTACCGGCGGCGGGGGTCGGTTTCCAGTCGCGCACGCTGCAGATCGAAACGGCCAAACAGTTCGGCAAAGACAATTTCAAGAAATTTGACGATATCTCGATCAGCCTTGCGCACCCGGATGCAACGGCGGCGCTGATTGCTGGCGGTTCAGAGATCAATTCACATTTTTCCAGTCCGCCGTTCCAGTACCAGGAACTGCAGAATCCCAACGTGCACAAGGTACTGAGCTCCTACGACGTACTCGGCGGGCAGGCCACGTTTAACGTGCTGTACACCACTGAAAAATTCCACGACGAAAACCCGAAAACCTACAAGGCGTTCTACGACGCGCTGGCCGAGGCCGAGAAAATAATCAAGGCCGACAAGCCTGCAGCAGCCCAGACCTATATCCGGGTGGAACAGTCGAAGCTGGCCTTGCCGCTGGTTGAGAAAATCGTCGCCGACCCCGAAATCGACTTTACCGTCGTGCCACAGCGCACCTTCATCTATGCCGAGAAATTGCAGGAGTTAGGTGTACTGAAAAACAAGGCGGCCAGCTGGAAGGACTACTTCTTTGAAGAAGCCCACGGCGGTGCGGGCAGCTGAACCGGGGCATCAGTGCCCTTGACTGCTTTTAATCAACTCATACGCCCGACGCACTAGCGGGTTTACGGTGTTCGGGCGAATCCACAAGTGATAGGTCACGTCTGGCAGTCGCGGCAATCCGTCATTTTCACCCAGTACGCGCATGTCCGGGCCGAGCATTTCCATACTTCTGGGGGTGACGCCCAGTCCCGCGCGCGTCGCCGCTTTGATGCCGATCAGGTTCGATGCCAGGTAAGCCTGGCGCCAGGGAATGTTGGCGCGCTCCAGGGCCTCCAGCGCGTAGCGGCGATAGATACTCGGTTCCTCGACGAGAATCAGTGGCAAGGGTTCGCCCGGAGTATGGATGTATTGGGCCGAGCAAATCCACCACACCGGCGAGGTGCGCAAGGCGAAGCCTTCAAGGGTCGGGTCTGCGCGGGTGGAAATCACCATGTCGACCTTGCCCCGGTGCAGGTCGTCCATCAGGAACGGACTGCGACCCACGTCGATCTCCAGGCGCAAGCGCGGTGCCGAGCGGGCGATGCGGCTGAGGATCGGCGGCAGGATGGTGTCGGYGATGTCGTGGGGCGAACCGATGCGCAGCACGCCGCTCAGGCTGCTTTCTCGCAGGGAGCTCAGGGCATCGTCGTTGAGCGAAAGCATCTGCCGCGCATGGCGCAGTAACTGCAGGCCCGCTTCGGTGAGCTGTTTTTGCCGCCCGCGTTTTTCGAACAGGTTCACCCCGACAAGTTGTTCCAGGCGTTGCATGTGTTGGGTGACCGACGATTGCGTGCGGGCCAGCTGCGCGCCGGCCTCGGCAAAACTGTGGTGATCCACCACGGCAATGAAGGTGCGCAGCAATTCGAGATCGAGCGTGGGTGAGGTCGACATGTCAGCTCCAAAGGCTGTTTTTTACATCAAAGTCGCAAACATAAACATTACATGGCTTTATGTGTTGTTGCCGGTTTTTTAACGAGAAAGCTAAAGAGGTCAATGAATGCTGGAATTATCAAAGTTTTTTATTCGAGGGTGATGCGCAAGTTATAACGATATTAGATATTTGAATTTCCGTTACGTCATCGTGATACCTAGCATGCTCACACATCAGGTCGGGGAACGCCGATCATCCAGAAGGGTAAAACCATGTTGCTTGAGCGCACGCCTGTAAAACGATTGTTGCCTGTGATGCTGGGCGCCTTGATCTCGCTGGCGACCAGTGCCGGTGTTCAGGCCGATTCCACGCTGGACAAGATCCAGCAGCGTCACGTGCTGGTGGTCGGCGTAATGCTGTCCGGCGGTCCCTTTGGCGGGATCGATCCGACAACCCAGAAGCCACGTGGTTTGAACGTCGACCTCGCGCAGGAACTGGGTCGGCAACTGGGCGCCGAGGTGGAGCTGGTGCCGGTATTGCCCGCCAACCGCGTGCAGTTTCTGCAGCAGGGCAAAGTTGATTTGCTGATTGCCAACATGGAATGGACGGCCGAACGCGGCGAGATCCTCGGGTTCGTGCCGACGCCGTTCTATCGCGTGGGCGGCACCGCAGCGGTGCTCAAGGACAGCAAGATTACCCGCTGGGAAGACTTGAAGAATCAACCCGTCTGCACTTCTCAGGGCAGCAGCTACATCAAGCCGCTCACTGAACTGGGTGTCGAGATCAAGGCGTTCAAAAGTTCGTCGGAGTCCTTGCTGGCGCTACGCGGCAACAACTGCGTCGCGGCCGTGCATGACGCCACGCTGGTCAACCCGTTGATCACCGACAGTACCGAATGGCAGGGCTATCGCACGCTCAMACCGGAACTCAACCCGGCGCCTTCGGTGATCTGGACCCGCCGCGGAGAAATCGACACTCAGGCCAGACTCGATCCCATCGTCAAGGAACTGCACCGCAGCGGCTGGTTGATCGAGGCCCAGACCCGCAACCGCATTACGCCCGCGTCACCGGCCTTGGTGGAATTGCAAAAGCAATTCCAGGCCAACGGTGCCTGAGTCCGGCCCCCCCATCGTTTCTCACAGACCGTCGCTTGCCCGACGGTCGTACAAGGTAGCTGCGCATGAATCGTGTTTTTTCCGCTAGAACCCTGACCACGTTGTGCCTGGCAGGGTGTGCCGGGCTGGTTGCCACGTTCGTCCAGGCCGATGCAACGCTGGAGAAGATCGAGCAACGTCACGCGATCAGCGTTGGGGTGATTCTCAGTGGTCCGCCGTTCGGCACCATCGACCCCAAGACCGGCGAGCATCTGGGCTATAACGTGGAACTGGCCAAGGGCATCGCCAAGGCGCTGGGCGTCGAGGTCAACACCGTCTCGGTACTGGCGCCGAACCGGGTGCAGTTTCTGCAGCAGGGCAAGGTCGACATCCTGATCGCCAACATGCAGTTCACTGAAGAGCGCGGCGAGATTCTCGATTACGTGCCCACGCCCTATGAGGAAGTCGGTGGTGCCGCGCTGATTCGCAAGGGCGCAGGCATCACTCAGTGGGCCGACCTCAAGGGCAAGCCTGTGTGCGTGTCCCAGGGCAGCAACTTCATCAAACCGTTGCAGGAAACCTACGGCGCACAGATCAAGGCTTTCCGTAGCCAGTCCGAATCCTTGTTGTCACTGCGTGGCAATGGTTGTGTGGCGGCGGTGCATGTCAGCCCGACCATGCATGCGTTGTTGAGGGATGCCGAATGGGCCGGGTATGAGATCCCGCTGCCGGGAGATTTGATCCCGTCCAACTCAGTGATCTGGTTACGTAAAGGCGAGCACGATATCCAGGCAAAGCTGGACGCCATTGTGCGCGACTGGCACCGCAGTGGCTGGTTGATTGCGTTGGGCGAGCGCACCGGCATGGCGCCATCACAGGCATTGCGTGACCTGCACGAGCAATATCGTAACGCCGCGCCGCAGGCCGTGCAGCCATGAGTCGGCCGTTGTTTGTGGCCTTGCAGCAGCTGCTTGGCGCCAGCCATGTGCAGAGCAGCGAAGAGGCTGCGCCGTACCTGACCGACAAACAGGGCCGTTACGTGGGGCAGGTGATCGCCGCCSTGCACCCGGGAAATACCGAGGAAGTCGCGGCGGTGGTTCGTTCCTGCGTGGCCTGCGATACGCCGGTGGTGGTGCAGGGCGGCAACACGGGGTTGATGGGTGGCGCCACCCCGGACGCCAGCGGTCGCGCCGTGTTGCTGCTGCTCGACCGGATGAATCGCGTACGAGCCGTGGACACGGACAACGACACCCTGACCGCCGAAGCGGGCTGCATTCTACAAACCGTGCAGGACGTTGCCCGTGACGCCGGCCGGCTGTTTCCCCTGAGTCTGGGCGCCGAAGGCAGTTGCACCATCGGCGGCAATCTGGGCACCAATGCCGGTGGCACCGCCGTGTTGCGTTATGGCAATACCCGTGAGCTGACCCTGGGTCTGGAAGTGGTCACTGCCGAGGGTGAAATCTGGAATGGCCTGCGTGGGTTGCGCAAGGACAACACCGGCTACGACCTGCGTGACCTTTTCATCGGCAGCGAAGGCACACTCGGGATTATCACCGCCGCGACCCTGAAACTCTTCCCTTTGCCCAAGGCGCAGTCGACGGCACTTCTGGCCTTCGATTCTTTGGCTCAGGCGGTGCAATTGCTGTCCCATGCCCGCGCCGGTTTCGGCGCCAGCCTCACCGCGTTCGAACTGCTCAGTGCCAACTGTCTCGCGCTGCTGCGCGAGCAATTTCCAGAAGGTCCGCAACCTTTTCTCGGTGCTGGGCAGCCTTGGTTTGCACTGTTGGAACTGTCCGACAACCACAGCGAAAGCCATGCCCGTCAAGCGTTTGAAGAAGTGCTGAGTGAGGCCTTCGAACGCGAGTTGCTGGCCGATGCGTTGATCGCCGAAAGTCTGGCCCAGAGCGAAGCCCTGTGGCTGTTACGGGAGAACATGAGCGAGGCGCAAAAACGCGCCGGTCGCAACATGAAGCACGACATTTCAGTGCCGATTTCCCAGGTCGTGGCGTTTGTCGCTCATACCGATGCGTTGTTGCAGACGCATTTTCCCGGTGTCCGCCATTTCACGTTCGGCCATTTGGGCGATGGCAACCTTCACTACAACGTCGCTCATCCACTTGACTCGACGGTTGAGGCGCATATGGCTCACTACGCTGCGCTCAGCTTGCTGGTTCATGACAGCGCCCATGCCCATGGCGGCTCCATCAGTGCCGAACATGGCACCGGCCAGCGCAAACGGGACATGCTCAAGCGCTACAAAAGTCCGGTGGAACTGGACCTGATGCGCCGCATCAAGCAGGCGCTGGACCCGAAAAACCTGCTCAATCCGGGCAAGGTATTGGAGGTGGCTCAGTCATGAATCTTCACCTGTCCAAACGCGTTCAGCGTGTTTCGCTGTCGGCCAATGCTGCCGCGAAGTCCCAAGCCACGGCGTTGCGTGATGCCGGTCGCGACATTCTCGACCTGACCACCGGCGAGCCGGATTTCGACACGCCCGAACACATCAAGCAGGCCGCTTATGCCGCCATCGCTGGCGGTGCCACCAAATACACCCCGATGCCAGGCGTGAAGGCTTTGCGGGTCGCTGTGCAGCGCAAGCTCCAACAGGAAAACCGTCTGGACTATCCGCTGGAATCCATCGTGATTGCCAACGGTGCCAAACAGATCATCTTCAATGCCTTCGCCGCGACCCTCGACGACGGCGATGAAGTGCTGGTGCCGACCCCGTACTGGCCGTCCTTCCCGGACAGCGTGCGCTTCAATGGCGGCGAGCCGGTGTTTATCGAATGCGGATTGGCGCAAGGCTGCAAGCTCACCGCGCAACAACTGGCGCAACACATTGGCGAGCGCACTCGCTGGCTGATCCTCAACGGACCCGGCAACCCCAGTGGCGCGGTGTACAGCATGGCTGAACTGCAAGGGTTGGCCGAGGTGTTGCGTCGTCATCCGCAGGTGCTGATTCTGCTGGATGAACTCTATGAACATATTCGCTTTGACGGTCAGCCGGCCCAGAGCCTGCTCAACGTTGCGCCGGATTTGCAGCCGCGCTGCCTGCTGGTGGGCGGTGTTTCCAAGACCTACGCCATGACGGGCTGGCGCATCGGTTTCGGTGCCGGGCCGCAGGTGCTGACCCAGGCCATGGCCGTCGTGCAGTCGCAATCCACTTCGGGAGCTTCCTCGGTGGGACAGGCCGCAGCGTTGGCCGCCTTCGAGGGTGGCCTGGGTTTCTTGCCGGAGCAGGTCGCGGCGTATCAGCAACGACGGGACTTACTGATGAGCGCCTTACGCAACGTGGACGGCCTTGAAGTGCTCGAACCCCGGGGCGGTTTCTTCGTGTTTGTGCGCTGCGCCGGGTTGTTGGGCCGCTATCGCCCGGACGGTCAGCGTCTGGAAAACGACGCCGATGTCGTGGCTTATCTGCTGGAGGAGGGCGTGGCCGGTGTGGCGGGCAGCGCTTATGGCTTGTCACCGTGGTTTCGCTTGTCTATCGCCACTGCGACCGAGAGCGTCGCGGAAGCGGGGCGCCGGATCGCCCATGCCTGTGATCAATTGCGGGGCAATGCATGATTCATTGGCTGGAAACATTTGTCCGCTGGACCGCCGGGTTCGGCCTGAACTACAGCTTTCTGCTGGACGCCTATCAACGCGCAACCCTGGAGCAGGGCGCGCTGACCACAATGCTGCTATGTCTGTTCACCATCGTCGGCAGCCTGCTGGCCGGTGTCGGGTTGGCGGCAATGTTGACCTCGGGGAAACCCTGGCTGGCTAAACCTGCACGGGTGTTCGTTGAAGTCACCCGCAACACGCCGACGCTGGTGCAGCTGTATTGCGCGTTCCTGGTGCTGAACATGCTGCTGACCCAGGCGGTCGGCGCGGCGAACCCGCTGACGCCGTTCGCCTGGGTGGTGATCGTGATCTCGCTGCACAAGGGCGCGTTCCATGCCGAAGCCTTGCGCGCCGGCATCGAAGCGGTGCCGACCGTGACACTGGAAGCCGCCAGTTCCCTTGCGTTCAGCAGCCGCCAATTGCTGTGGAATGTGCAACTGCCGCTGGCGGTGCGCTTCGCCTTGCCGTCGCTGATCAACAACCTGATCGACCTGGTGAAGATGACCACCGTGGCCTCGGCCATTGCCGTGGGGGACATCACTTACGCGGCGATCATGATCTGGACCCAGAGCGACAACGTGCTGGAACTGATGATTCTGATTCTGAGTTTTTTCGGCCTGCTGAGTTTTATCGTCAATTGTGTGGGGCGCTACCTGGAAGCGCGCCTGAGGATGCCCGGCTATGGCCATTGAATCGTCCGTCACCGCGCCGGTGGCCTGGCCTCGTCGGCATGTCGGGAAACTGTCGCTGTTGATTTTCGCCGTGTTCTGGCTGATCTGGATCGCCCCGCAAAGCCCGGTGCTCAAGGCCTTGCTGCAATGGTCGCCGGCACTGGTTGCAGGCTTCGGCCAAAACATTCTGATCAGTCTCGTCGCCATCGGCCTGGGGTCTGTGTTGGGGTCGTTTGTCGGTGCGTTGGCGCTGTCGCCCCTGCGTCTGCTGCGTTTGCCGGCTCGGATCTGGGTGCAGGTTTTCCGTAACGCACCCTGGCTGGTGCTGATTTATTTCACCACCTATGTGTTCCCGTTCGAGATCCACATCGGCAGCGCCTATGTCGCTTTCCCGGACTGGGTCAAGGTCACGATTGGCCTGGCGTTGCCGGCGAGTGCCAACGTCGCGGAAATTTTCCGTGGCGCCATTGCCTCGATCCCCAGCACCCAATGGGAAGCCGCACGTTCCCTGGCGTTCACTCGCGGGCAGATTTTCCGCTCGATCATCTTGCCGCAGTGCTTCAAACGCATGTTGCCGCCGTGGATGAACCTTTATGCGGTGATCACCATGGGCACGGCGCTGGCGTCACTGGTGGGCGTGCATGACGTGATCGACACCGCTCAGATCGCCAGCAACACCGTGAACATGACCGGCTTCACCGTGGTGATTTACCTGAGCCTGTTGGTGCTGTTCTTTGCCTATTGCTACCCGATTTCCCGACTCACCCAACGCCTGGAGCGACGTTATGCCTTCTCCTGAAACCGTCGCCGAGCCCTTGATCAGCCTGCGCGACCTGCACCTGTCGTTTGGTAATAACCCGGTGCTCAAAGGCATCGATCTCGATGTGCATCGCGGTCAGGCCGTGTCGATCATCGGCCCGTCCGGCTCGGGCAAATCGACCATCCTGCGCTGCATCACCGGCCTGTTGCAGTCCCAGCGCGGCACCATCCGCGTGGGCACGACCGAGGTTCACGCCCTGGCCCAGGAAGCCCAGCGCATCGAGTTGCGCAAGCGCGTGGGATTTGTATTCCAGCAATACAACCTGTTCCCTCATTTGTCGGTGTTGGAAAACCTGGTGATTGCCCCGCGCAAGGTGCTGGGGCGCAACCGGATCGAGGCCGAGAAAGACGCCCGCGCCTTGTTGGCCAAGGTGCGTATGGAACACAAGGCCGATGCTTATCCGGGCCAACTCTCGGGCGGTCAGCAGCAGCGCGTGGCGATTGCCCGCGCCCTGGCGATGCGTCCGGAACTGATTCTGTTTGATGAGGTGACCTCGGCCCTCGACCCGGAAACGGTCGGTGAGGTGCTGACGGTGATTCGCGAGTTGACCGAAGAGGGCATGACCTGCGTGCTGGTGACCCACGAGATGCGCTTCGCCGAAGAGATCAGCGACATCGTCTACTTCACGGAAAACGGCGTGATCGTCGAACACGGCAGCGCCGTGCAGATCTTCCAGCAGCCCACCAGCGAACGTACCCGGGCGTTTTTGCGCCACGCCCTGGGTGATTCGGGACGCCGGCCGCCCATCGCCAATGATCCGTATCTGTTGAGCAACCTGAGTCGCTACAGCCTGTCCGTCTAATACCGAGGAGCCTGTTCATGAGTAMCGTTAACCGTGCCGCMGTCATCGAGGATTTCCTGAAGAAAATCCGTGTCATCCATCAACGGGGCGTCGACCGTGCCGCGCTGGCAGAAATCGTTTCCTTGCTTGAAGCCCTTGCCCAGCGCCGCGATCTGTTCAATTTCGACGAGTTCCCGGCCCCCGTGCCGGGGCAGGGCAGCACCGCGTTCCGCTACCGTCTCAATGACGACGGTGATACCCCGACGCTGTACCTGAACTCGCTGTTACCGGGCAAAAACACCATCCCTCACAACCATGAAACCTGGGCGATCATCAGTGCCGTCGAGGGCCAGGAAATCAACTACGTCTACCGTCGGGATGACGAGGGTCGCGAGCCCGGTTTCACCAGCTTGCACCTGGAAAAGGAAGTGATTGTGCAGCCGGGCACCTCCATCTCGTTTCTCGGCGAAGACCTGCATGGCATTCGGGTCGAAGGCGAACAACCGACCCTGCATTTCCATCTATATGGCTTGCCGCTGGAGTCCCTCAACGGTCGTTACGGCATCGAGGCTGACGGGCGCATTCTCAATTACAACGCCTCGCAAATGGCACCGTCGATCAAGGCCTACGCATGATCGATTTTTATTACTGGCCGACTGGCAATGGCCTGAAGATCGGCATCCTTCTCGAAGAATTGGCGCTCCCGTACCGCACCATTGCGATCAACATCCGTGAAGGCGAACAGAAGCAAGCCGCGTTCCAGCGCATCAGCGCCAACGGGAGGATTGCGGCGATCGTCGACCCTGCGCCACTGGGCTTAAGCGAGCCGCTGAGCCTGTTCGCCCTCGACTTGGCGATCTATCCGCACATCCATGCCTGGCGCGAGCGAATCAAGGCACGCCCGGCCGTCCAGCGTGCGTATACGAAGGGACGGGACGTCGCGGCCGAAGAG
>NZ_JBFUIC010000162.1:0-9759 GCF_056402075.1 Pseudomonas sp. P4_C3 | reverse complement strand
CTTTCCGGACTGCTCGAACATGTGCCACGAAGCCAGCGCGGTGAGCATGATCGAAAGCCTCGGCGTGGGCAAAGGCACCGTGGTGTTTGACGACCTGGAGCATGCCGATGCGATTTTCGTCATCGGCCAGAACCCCGGCACCAACCACCCGCGGATGCTCGAACCGTTGCGCGAAGCGGTCAAGCGCGGTGCACAGGTGATCTGCATCAACCCACTCAAGGAGCGCGGACTGGAGCGCTTCCAGCACCCGCAGCACCCGATCGAAATGTTGCTGAACGGCTCCGAGCCGACCAACACCGCGTACTTCCGCCCGGCACTTGGCGGTGACATGGCGGTCATGCGTGGCATGGTCAAGTTCCTGCTGCAATGGGAGCGCGAAGCACAGGCCACCGGCGGCGAACCGGTGTTCGACCATGAGTTCATCGCTGAACACACCTCGGGAATGGGCGCCTACCTTGGGGAAGTCGACGCCACCAGTTGGGAGCACATTGAGCAGCAGTCAGGCATGTCTCTGGCGGATATCGAACTCGCCGCCCGCATGTACGCCCGGTCCAAGCGGGTGATCATGTGCTGGGCGATGGGCCTGACCCAACACACGCACTCGGTGCCGACGCTGCAGGAAGTCATCAACCTGATGCTGCTGCGCGGCAATGTCGGCCGTCCGGGCGCGGGTCTGTCACCGGTTCGCGGTCACAGTAACGTGCAGGGCGACCGCACCATGGGCATCAACGAACTGGCACCTGCGGATTTGCTCGATGCCCTGGAAAAACGCTTCTCCTTCAAGCCGCCGCGCGAGCATGGTCACAACACTGTGATGGCGATTGGCGCGATGGAGCAGGGGCGTTCGAAGGTGTTTATCGCCCTGGGCGGCAACTTTGCCCAGGCCACCCCCGACACGCCGCGCACCCACGCTGCGTTGCGCAAATGCGACCTCACCGTGCACATCGCCACCAAGCTCAACCGCAGCCATCTGGTCACCGGCCGTGAAGCGCTGATCCTGCCGTGCCTGGGCCGCACCGACATCGACATCCAGGCCGAAGGACCGCAAGGCGTCACCGTGGAAGACACCTTCAGCATGATCCACATCTCCCACGGCCAACTGAAACCGAAGTCGAAACACCTGCGCTCGGAGCCTGCGATCATTGCCGGCATCGCCGCCGCGACCCTGGGCAAGCACCCGATCGACTGGAACTGGGCCATCGGCGATTACGGCCGCATCCGCAACATGATTGCCGACACCATTCCCGGCTTCGAAGACTTCAACCGGCGATTGCTGCATCCGGGCGGTTTCCACATGCCCAACGACGCGGCCAAACGCATCTGGAAAACCGCCAGCGGCAAGGCTCAGTTCACCCCGAGCGTGTTGCCGGAGCACCTGATCAGCGAGGGCGTGCGCAACCTGGCGGTCAAGCCGCACCTGATTCTGCAGACCATGCGTTCCCACGATCAGTACAACACCACGCTGTACGGTTTGGACGATCGCTATCGCGGGGTCTACGGCATGCGCGACGTGGTGTTCGCCAACGAGCAGGACATTCGCCGGCTGGGTTTTGAACCGGGGCAGAAGGTCGACCTGGTGGCGCTGTGGGACGACGAGCGTGAGCGTCGGGTCAGCGGTTTTACCCTGATCGCCTACGACATTCCGGCCGGTCAGGCGGCGGCGTACTACCCCGAGACCAACCCGCTGGTGCCGCTGGAAAGTTACGGTGACCGCACCTTCACCCCGACTTCCAAGTTCGTCGCCATCCGGCTGGAACAGGCGAAGGCCAGCAACCTGATTTCGACTTCCGCCGCCTGACACCGGGGGCGGCCCGATGCCGCTCGCGTAACCCTTTCGACTTGTGTTGGCTGCAGGCCCCCCCGGCCTGACGGTGGCCCGGCCGTGTGCCGCCGTTTTTCAGCCGCGATGAGGATATCGACATGTTTAACCTGGAGGCACTGGACCTGGCGCGCATGCAATTCGCGTTCACGGTTTCGTTCCACATCATCTTTCCCGCCATCACCATCGGGCTGGCCAGTTTCCTGGCGGTGCTCGAAGGGCTTTGGCTGAAGACCCACAACGACACCTACCGCGATCTCTACCATTTCTGGTCGAAGATCTTCGCCGTCAACTTCGGCATGGGCGTGGTCTCGGGGCTGGTCATGGCCTACGAGTTCGGCACCAATTGGAGCCGTTWCTCCGACTTTGCCGGCAGCATCACCGGGCCGTTGCTGACCTATGAAGTGCTCACGGCGTTCTTCCTCGAGGCCGGTTTCCTCGGGGTCATGCTGTTCGGCTGGAACCGGGTAGGGCGCGGCTTGCACTTCTTCTCGACGGTCATGGTCGCCATCGGCACGCTGATTTCGACCTTCTGGATTCTCGCCTCCAACAGCTGGATGCAAACGCCCCAGGGCTTCGAGATCGTCGACGGTCGCGTGATGCCGCTGGACTGGCTGGCCATCGTGTTCAACCCGTCGTTCCCGTACCGCCTGGCGCACATGGCGATTGCCGCGTTCGTGGCCACGGCGTTCTTTGTCGGCTCGTCGGCGGCGTGGCACCTGCTGCGCGGCAACGACACCCGGCAAGTGCGCAAGATGCTGTCGATGGCGTTGTGGATGGCCTTGGTCGTTAGCCCGATTCAGGCGGTGGTCGGTGACGCTCACGGCTTGAACACCCTGGAGCACCAACCGGCGAAGATCGCTGCCATCGAAGGGCACTGGGAAAACAACGGCAGCGAAGCGACGCCGCTGGTGCTGTTCGGTATCCCCGACATGCAGGCCGAGAAAACCAGATACGCCATCGAAATTCCCTACCTGGGCAGCTTGATCCTGACCCACAGCCTCGACAAGCAGATCCCGGCGCTCAAGAGCTTCCCGAAAGAGGATCGCCCCAACGCGACGATCATCTTCTGGAGTTTCCGCGTCATGGCCGGGCTCGGCATGTTGATGGTGCTGGCCGGTGTGCTCGGCCTGGCCCTGCGCCGCAGCGGTGCCATTTACCGCAATCGCTGGTTCCTGCGCCTGATGCTGTGGATGGGCCCAAGCGGCCTGATCGCCATGCTCGCCGGCTGGATCACCACCGAAGTCGGGCGCCAGCCGTGGGTGGTGTATGGCCTGCAGCGGACGGCGAATGCGGCATCGAATCACAGCGTCACGCAGTTGAGCATCTCGCTGGCGCTGTTCGTGGTGATCTATTTCTCGGTGTTCACGGTGGGCATCGGCTACATGATGAAACTGGTTGGCAAAGGGCCGCAGCCGCATCACGGGCATCCCGTCGACGGGCATTCCGATCAGGTCATCACACCGCGCCGGCCGCTGTCCGCCGACGCTGAAATCCTCGAAACCGACGCCCGCGTCAATTGAAGGAAGGGAGTTGAGTCATGGGTATTCAAGGTATCGATTTATCGTTGATCTGGGGCGTGATCATCGCCTTCGGCGTGATGATGTACGTGATCATGGACGGCTTCGACCTGGGGTTGGGCATCCTGTTTCCGCTGATCCCGGATGCGAAGGAGCGCGATGTGATGATGAACACCGTGGCACCGGTCTGGGACGGTAACGAGACCTGGCTGGTGCTGGGCGGCGCGGCGCTGTATGGCGCGTTCCCGCTGGCCTATTCGGTGATTCTGGAAGCGTTGTACCTGCCGCTGATCCTGATGTTGTGCGGCTTGATCTTTCGCGGTGTGGCGTTCGAGTTTCGTTTCAAGGCCAGCCCTGAAAAGCGTCATGTCTGGGACATGGCGTTCATCGGCGGTTCGCTGCTCGCGACCTTCTCCCAGGGCGTGGTGATCGGCACTTACATCGCCGGCATCCCGGTGGTCGACCGCCAGTTCGCCGGTGGTTCGCTGGACTGGCTGGCACCGTTTCCGCTGTTCTGCGGAGTCGGGCTGATCGTCGCTTATGCGCTGCTCGGCAGTACCTGGTTGCTGGTCAAGACCGAAGGCATGCTCGAATCGCGGATGCGCCTGTTCACCCGGCCCCTGGCCTGGCTGCTGTTGGCGGTGATCGGCGTGATTTGCGTGTGGACGCCAATCCTCCATCCGGAAATCGCCACCCGTTGGTTTGCCCATGCGCACCTGGCGGTGTTCGGTGGCCTGGCGGTGCTGGCCTTGCTGGCGATGTTCGGCTTGCTCAAGACCCTGCGCCAACGCCACACCCATTGGCCGTTCGCCTTCACCCTGATGCTGGTGTTCCTGGGCTACATCGGCCTCGCGTTCAGCATCTGGCCGAACATCGTGCCGCCGTCGATCGGCCTGTGGGCAGCGGCGTCACCACCTACCAGCCAGTTGTTCATCCTGATCGGCGCGCTGTTCATCCTGCCGATCATCCTGATGTACACGGTCTGGAGCTACTACGTGTTCCGCGGCAAAGTGAGGATTGGCGATGGCTACCATTGATAGGAATCAAACCGCACCCGCGCGCTGGTACAAGCGCCTGGGATGGCTGGTGGTGATCTGGCTGGGCAGTGTGGTTGCGTTGGGGGTGGTGGCGGGGGTGTTGCGGATGTTGATGCATGCGGCCGGGATGAGTAGCCACTGATGCGTACTGCCAGAAAACCGAAATGGCAGTTGTGACAAATGACTTGTGGCGAGGGAGCTTGCTCCCGYTGGACTGCGCAGCAGGCCCTCTTTTGGGGCCGCTTCGCAGCCCAACGGGAGCAAGCTCCCTCGCCACAGGTTACTTATTGCTCTCTCTATACTTCTTAAATGAACAGCATTGCCGCAATAGCGGGRCTGTAGGTGATCAGGGATCAATATGACTTTGCATAAAGTGCCCACGTGTTCGTTTTTCGGCCGGTGAATAAACAGGTTACGGAGATTTCAGGTTGTTTTAGCGGAATACAGCGAACGGTTACTCCAAGCTCTCCGATGGCTTTTTCAACTTTTTTGTCTTCGGTGAAGGGGGCGAGAACAAAGGCGCTAAGTTTTGTGTTCTGTTTGAAGCGCTTTTTGAATTCGTCCAGAGTAGTGATCGTTGTGGTGTTGTCGGACAATTTCTTCTGTGCTGCCTCTAACATGTCTTTTTGAAGGGTGGCCAGTGTTTTCGAGATGTTATTAACGAAATCTCCAGTGTCAAGTTTCAGAAGGATTTTGCAGTTGTTTCGACAGAAATAGGACACCGCATTTTGCTCCAGTTCCTTTATGCCAATCTCGATCCGGACAGGGACGCCACGCTTGATGTGGTACCATTTTTTTTCGCCACTGTTCATGTCCCGCCAATCAACACTGGCCCGAAGGTTTTGCCCCTTCAGTTTTTTCCGACAAATCTGCTTTTGCAGTTTTTTGCAGTAGTCATGAATGGCATCTGCATTCTGTTCGTTGCGCACGATCGGGATAATGACGACCTGCGTCGGTGCCACGAGGGGCGGGAGTACTAGTCCATCATCGTCACCATGGGCCATTATCATCGCGCCGATCAGTCGCGTGGATACTCCCCAAGACGTGGTCCATGCCAGTTCTTTTATCCCTCCTTTGTTCACGAAGCGGATGTCTGAACTTTGTGCGAAGTTCTGGCCTAAAAAATGAGAAGTACCTGCTTGCAGGGCCTTGCCGTCTTGCATCATCGCTTCAATGGTGTAGGTGCTGACGGCGCCCGGAAAACGTTCCCAGGAGCACTTTTCGCCCTTAATTACTGGTATGGCCAGGTGCTCGGTAGTAAAGCGCTCATAGATATCCAGCATCTTTAGCGTTTCGTCCAAGGCCTCATCATGAGTTGCGTGAACGGTGTGACCTTCCTGCCATAGGAACTCCGATGAGCGCAGGAAAATCCGAGGACGCATTTCCCAGCGCAGTACGTTCGCCCATTGATTGATAAGTAGAGGCAGATCCCGATAACTTTGTACCCATCGTGAAAAGGATGCACCGATGACCGTTTCACTGGTGGGCCTGATGATCAACGGTTCTTCTAGTGTTCCTGCGGGAGTAAGCGCTCCATCCGTTGATTTTTCGAGACGATGATGGGTTACAACCGCGCACTCTTTGGCAAAGCCTTCAACATGCTCTGCTTCTTTTTGAAGAAAGGATAACGGAATCAAAAGTGGAAAATATGCGTTTGAATGCCCTGTGTCTTTGATTTTCTTATCAAGTTCTCGTTGAATCTGCTCCCATATGCCATACCCCCAAGGACGGATTACCATGCAGCCTCGAACTGGAGAGTTCTCAGCCATTTCTGACTGGATAATCACTTGTTGATACCAGTCAGAAAAGTTTTCATTTCTTGTAGGTGATATTGCGTTTTTCATAGGACCCTTGCTTTGAAGTCGAAATTGTTATTCGAAATGGTGTCGTAAGGGGTAGGTATATTTATTGAGCTTTGAAATTTCAAGACTTCATGTGTGGTTTTTCATATTTCAGAAATTTCCTTCAGAAGGATCTTTCTTTTTGTAAAGTTACTTCGCACTTCGAAGTGTTCGTTGACCACAAAGAACCCCCGACGCAATCGCTTCGGGGGCTAGGGCACTCACTGCGCCCCAAACACCGCCGTCCAGTAAATCCCCGCATCGCTCTTTGGATCGGTCGCATACGCTGCGCCCAGTTCGCGGAACTGCGGGTTCATCAGGTTGGCGCAATGACCAGGGCTGACCAGCCAGCCTTCGACCACCTTGCGTACGCTGTCCTGCCCGGCGGCGATGTTTTCGCCGATCTGCTGGAAGTCGTAGCCGGCCAGTTCCGCGCGGTCGCCCGGGGTGCGGCCATCGCGGTCCTTGTGATCGAAGTAGTTATTGTTGGCCATGGAGCGCGAGTTGCCTTCGGCGGCGGTGGCCAGCGTGGCGTTCCAGGCCAGCGGCGCGGTCGCATTGAAAGACTGGGTGCCGCATTGACGCGGCTTGGCTCGTGCGGCATTGAGTTCGATGAGCAGCTTCTGGCCCTCGGTCTGCCAGTCGCCCAGGTGTGAACTCAGCAGTGGCCGCGCCACGACGATGCGCCACTGATTGTCCTGGCGGCTGACGCCGACATCGACGAATTGCGGGTCGAGGACGATCTGGCAAAAACTCTCCTGAATCGCCTTCATCGCCGAGGCGGCATCGCGAGGCCCGGACAGGCTGATGGCCTGCACATTCTTCATGGGATAACCCGCAGCGGCCATGGCCTGCTGCAGATTGCCGATGCTCGGGCCGGACAGCACCAGGCGCGGGTCGGCCGACAGCGGCGGCAGCTCCGATGAGACCTGGCCGGCACAGCGCTGCAGTTGGCTGCGGTAGACGTTGATCGATTCGACCAATTGCGCTTCGTCCGCCGCGATAGCGTTAGCGGCGAATACCAGGCCCAGAGACAAACCGGTCAAACGCATTGCGGATGAGATGAAACCCATGAATATCCCCTTGAGCAGATTGCGCCCATGATGCGCGAAGTTGGTCCATCCAGGACAACGGATTTATCCAGAGTGTAGTGGGGTGGGCGAAATCATTTCACTACTAGACTGAATCGAACCACTCACCGAGTGACACCGACCATGCGCCTCGACTGGATCGCCACTTGCCTCGCCTTCATGTTGTTTGCCGGCCCGGTGTCCGCTGCGGATCAAGCGCAAAAGCAGCAAGCGGCCGAGAACAAGGCCGAGGTGCTGGAACAGAAAGCCGCCGAGAACAACAACCCCGCACCGGTGCCCAAGGCTGAAGCGATTACCCCGTCCGAAGTCCAGGCCGTCGACCCGGCGGGCGTCGCGCCGCTGGACGATGCGATCACGTGCCTGGCCCGGTCCATTTACTGGGAAGCCAGGGGCAAGGACACCGCCGACATGGAGGCAGTGGCCAACGTGGTCATGAATCGCCTGGGCCACGAGGGCTTTCCGGACACGGTGTGCAAAGTGGTCAAACAGGGTTCAGAAACCAAGAGTTGCCAGTTTTCCTGGTGGTGTGACGGCAAATCCGATTCGGTGCAGGAAGAGGTGCCTTACGCGATGGCCAAGGAAATCGCGCGCAAGGCCCTGAACAAGGAACTGCCGGACCGCACGCAGGGTGCACTGTATTTCCACGATCGTACCGTCAAACCGGATTGGGCCACGCAATACATCAAGACCGTGGATATCGGTTTGTTCCGGTTTTACAAGCCACATGACGATTCGGCCAGATAATAGCGGCTGTTTCGGCCAGATATGGTTTTTTTTGCTGAGGTTGCGCACGGCGTTATCGAAACTGAAATGTTTCTGTTTTATAAGCTTCACAACGAAACCGTGCGCGAATGACGCCATAAGCAGGAGCTACACATGAAGCCCACGAGGGTCTGGATCAGTAATCTCGCGTCGATCGCAGCGCAGTCGCAGGCGTGCGTCCAATGACCGTTCTGGTCACCGGTGCAGCCGGTTTCATCGGTTTTCATACGGTTCAGCGCTTGTGCCGCGAGGGTCAGGAGGTTGTTGGGATCGACAACCTCAACGACTACTACGACGTGGAACTCAAGCACGCACGCCTCAAGGTGCTGGAGACTTTGCCGGGCTTTCGCTTCCGGAAAATGGACATCGTCGATAAACCGGCCCTGATGAGCCTGTTTCAAGAACACCGTTTTACCGAGGTGGTGCACCTGGCCGCTCAGGCCGGAGTGCGCTACTCGCTGGACAACCCGGATGTCTATGGGCAATCGAACCTGGTGGGTTTCCTCAATGTGCTGGAAGCCTGTCGGCACCATCGCCCCGAGCATCTGATCTACGCCTCGAGCAGTTCGGTGTACGGCACCAACAGCAAGATGCCGTTCAGTGTCGAGGACCCTGTCGAACATCCCGTTTCGCTGTACGCCGCCAGCAAGCGCGCCAATGAACTGCTGGCCGAAAGTTACTGCCATTTGTATGGCCTGAAAGCCAGTGGCCTGCGCTTTTTTACCGTCTACGGTCCATGGGGTCGCCCGGACATGGCGCTGTTCAAGTTTACCGACGCCATCCTCAAAGACCTGCCCATCGACATTTACAACCAGGGGCAGATGTCGCGCGACTTTACCTACGTCGACGACATTGTCGARGGTATCGCCCGACTACGCCCAAGGCCTCCGGTGCCGGAAGGCTCCGCCACCGGGGTAAACCGGCTCTTCAACATCGGGCGTGGCATGCCGGTGGCGTTACTGGATTTCGTCGACTGCCTGGAGTCCGCCCTGGGCCTGCAGGCCCGGCGCAACTACATGCCGATGCAGGCCGGTGATGTGGTCAAGACCTGGGCCGATGTCTCGGCACTGGCCGAGTGGGTGGGCTTCAGCCCGCAGGTGACGCTCGAAACCGGCGTCGGCGAGTTTGTGAAGTGGTATCGGCAGTTCTATCAGATTTGAAGCGTTCGCCTCTGATCTCGAAAAAATCAAAAGGGCGAGAGAGACCCCATGAACCAAGACATTTTTGTATCCGTACTGATTCCCGCCAAGAACGAAGCGAACAACCTCAAGCCGCTGCTTGAAGAAATCCGCGTCGCATTGGCCGCTGAATCGTACGAAATCATCGTCGTTGACGATGGCAGCACCGATGCGACCCTGCAGGAATTGCGGCAGATCCGCCAGAACGGCCTGAACACCTTGCGCATCCTCCATCACGAGCGCTCGCTGGGGCAGAGCACTTCGCTGTACCACGCCGCACGGGAGGCGCGCGGGCAATGGCTGGCGACCCTCGATGGCGACGGCCAGAACGACCCGGCGGACATCCCCGGCATGCTGGCGCTGGTGCGCGGCGAACCGGGCCAGGTTGACGTGCAACTGGTCGCCGGGCATCGGGTCAATCGCCGTGATACGGCGAGCAAGCGCTACGCCTCGCGTTTCGCCAACAACCTGCGCCGCCGCCTGCTCAAGGACGCCACCCCGGACACCGGTT